>JALZOS010000302.1 GCA_030913755.1 Thermoproteota archaeon
AACAGAAGTAAATAGGGAAATAGCTGGGTCTTCTTTTAGGGTCAAATCTGTCACCAATTCCACCGAACCCGGACCTACGCACCGCGGTAAAATTAACCGGAAGGGGTTTTAGGCTAAAGTATAAAAGCTGTAGCTCCGGTACAATTACTTGCTCGCAATTTAGAAGGAAATAGCTATTATATTATCTTAATACTAAATATACAATTTACGTAGTATTAGTGGAATTTAACCTGACTTCTTTTTTTAATAGACTGATTGTTAACCATACGACCGGTTAAAATCATACTGGTTCACAGATGAAATGTTCCGTTAGAGGCTTGATCTTGGGTGGGAATATACAACTTATTTCTATTGGGGCGCAGAATTGTTAGTTATCGCCATGTCGGTATCTTACGAAGTACTTCTGAATCACTTATTGCTTTAAATGGGTAAATTCCGCCACAACTCTCCAATACCAGAGAAGTCATCTCTAAATATCGTTCCCGAAATCCATGTCTATAAGAAATGAAGGTACACTCGCCAGAGCAGATCATAGAAGCAATTGCAGACTCAAAATCATTGAGGATTTTTTGTTCTATAGCGAACGGAGAGGGAGACAGTGACAATTTGCGATATCTTCAAGGGCTCACAATAAAGCAATACTATTCAAGGACAGCACGTTTGTCAAAGTTAGGTCTAATCAAAAGGAGAAGGGGTCAGTTTTTACTCACCTCTCTAGGTTTAGTATTATATCATGCTCAGCTTGAAATTGAATGTGCTGTTGCCAACTATTGGAAACTAAAGGCTATAGATTCAATCCAATCATCTGGGCAGATAGGCGAACAGGAGCATACGAAGCTTTTCAAGACAATTTTGAATAATGAAAAGATGGAAAAAATTATCATAGATTCCGAACCAAAGGAGTAATGCTTTAGAGTCGAGTGTCAGGCAACATGCAATAATGTAATTTCATTTACTTTTAGATCATCACGTTTTGTAGCTTGTGGGGATAAGTTTTGTTGTAACCATCAATATTTTCAGTCATACCTGCGGACCAGATTAACGGCAGTGGATGGATGTTGTCCGCGTGAAATTCTATCTATATTCTCGACCATTGTTTTGACAGCTAGATTTGAAGACTCTTTTGTCCATCCGGCGGTGTGAGGGGTCCATACAAAATTATCGAGAGTGAACAGTCTATCGTCCGGATTTGCCTGCTCTTCCCAAAAAACATCGAAAGCCGCACCAGCTAGTCTATTTTGTGAAAGTGCCAGGTACAATTCACTTCTATCTACCAAAGAAGCTCTTGCGACATTAACCAGATAGGCAGATTTTTTTATTAGGCTGAATACTTTGGAGCTTATCATTCCTTTTGTCTCTTCCGTAAGAGGTGTGTGTATAGAAATATAGTCTGCTGTAGGAAGGAATTCTGATACTCTGTTAGGACCATGAATCTCGTTTACGAAATCAAGATTCTCTGCTTCTCTTTTCTTATCTGGATGTTTGGTTACTGCTATCACATTCATTCTAAAACATTTGGCAAGCCTTGATACTTCCGTACCGGTAGCTCCAAGACCAATAACAAGTAAATTCTTATTTTTCAATTCCGAACCTTGGATATTTATTATCCTTCTTCTTTGTAAACTGGCTTCTGCTTCTTTCATATTCTTTGACAAAATTAACATCAGAAATAGCGTATGTTCAGCCACTGAAACGTGATTAGAATTAGGAACATTCGCCACATAAATTGACTTGGATGTACAATATTTTACATCAACATTGAAATTCCAATTCCTACCTGATGTACAAGCTTTAGATTTGGACAACTATTTATTATTGATTTATCTACTGTTCCCAATCCATTTACAAGAACATTGGCAGAACTTAACTGCGGAGCTAATGGCTTGGTATAATCTATTCTATCTGCTTTGAATCTCAGCTTATCCAGTTCAGAAGACAAGAGTACTTTGAGTCGCCCAGCATAAGATAAAATCATTATTTTCATGACGTATGTCTTTATCATATCCTAACTAAGTATTGTTCGGTTGAATATGGTAGGATTTGCCTTTCATCTGAACTTGAAATTGATATAGTAACGCACGGGAATAGTACTTATGGTATAGACTTGTTTTCTAATAAAGCTAAAATAACGCAGAACAGAAGATTACTAAAGTTGAGACTTTCCAACCGAATATACTACCTACGATGGTCTGATAAATAAGCGATCTGCTTAAGACAATGTAATATAACTTTCGAAACTAAATTAATGGTCAAGCAAAGATGTGTTCAATAAACTTTAGTAATGTAGCGTTTACCATCTACAATATGATGACCTGTTAGCTCAAGCAACATGTCGTAATACCATTTCTTTTATTTTTCGATCCTCAAGTATTCTCTCAATTACATTGTTGCGTTCTTCGACTGCAATATCATTGGATAAGTAGAGGCAGTCTATTGCCATTAGCGTCCCATGATTCTCGACAGCTTTTCTAAGTGTCACCTGTGAGTCATGAACCACTTTTCCAAATGCCGTAAGAAAGTGTTTTCCATTCTTGCGCTTAACCATGCCTGTCTTCATTAGTCGTGACATTCTCGAATAATATTCCTTGCGCGATAGCTTAAGTTGAATTGAAAGTTTAGTGCCACTACTGTCTTCCATCGCGATAGCGTTAAACAGTCTCAATGATTTATCATCGCAAATTGCATCCAATATTTGCCCTACGGATACAGCCAATATGTCTCCATATTCCTGAAGAAGAGTTAAGGATTGTCACTCATTTGTGCCTGATTATTGCCAAGAATGGATAGTAATCTCGAAATCACCATAACTATTGTAATTCTGGCTATTGTAATTCTGGCTATTGTAATTCTGGCCTCAATACGCCTGCAATATCTCTTCAATTGGTGTAGTAAGAAACTGACTTCACATGTTCTATATAGACGTGTATCTTACTCTATTAAATCATATAATTTGGGCTGGTTACTAAAGTTTTTGTCTCAAATTAGGACGTAGATTTAATTAGTTTTGTGACTACTTCGGAGTAGTGGCAACTGAAAATCGATGCTCTATTCAACAACCGATGTATTGTTCTTTGAATGATCTAGATCTTTTGTTCAACCAATAAAAGAATCAATTTCCTATTGAAACATTTAATCAATTCCGATGAGAGTTCCCCTGTAGGGGATCGCTGGGCATTAGACAAGAACACGTTAATGATTTACAATAATAAATATTGGAAGGGATTTTTTCCAATAGATCAGAATTTCAACGCCATTGGATATTTCGGCGGATTTCGGAAGCGATTCTATAGTGAAGACGGAGTCATTAAAGGAGTGACACACCCGTATGAGACACCATCAATCTTTGCACCTAATTTGCCTAAAGTACAGAACAGTAGTATCTTAGGCGGGATAATACATCTAAAATATACAAGTCCTGAATATTCCCTTTTCTATGACTTGTTAAGATAGTCGATAAGGACAGAGTACTAGGGAAAGCATACTTGGTGTTTTTCCATTTGGTATCCCTCTGCTCACATTCAGCATGTCGAGGAGATACAATGTTGATTTTATGACAGAAGAGGATCATCAGACAATATACGAAAAATATTCGTTAGCCCCATCTCCGGACCAGGTAATTGGAAAATGGATGGTAAACTGGTTTCCCGATGGTTTCTTGACACCACTCATCCAAATTTTTACTTATGCCAGAGATAACCTTGGAAAGTTACACATGGAATATACTTTTGCGCGCCTACTTAATGGAATAAAAAAGTTCCTTTAACTCCGGAGCAGATGAACATGTATGACTGGACCAATTGGCATGATGAAGTGAGGATTGTTGATGATAATTTTATGGTTGGAAAGTGGTGCTCTCAATGGACTAGTATCCCTCTAAAGTTTGGTCCTAGTTTCTTGAGCGTTGAAACAAGCTCTGAGGGAAATAGATTCTGCCTACGATTTACACTAAAGCGCGTATGACACTGACAATTAAAAGATAGACAAGTTATTCACCTAATTCTATCATTTTATCTGATGCATGAGGTTTCTGAGCATGATCCTATCAAAACTTTACATTTCCCTATTCTGCAGATAAATGAACCAAATTCTGTCATCAGCCAACTAAACGTTTCCAATGATTTTATACGTGAATATCTCAGATTTGGAAATACTAACTATATTGTTACTGCTGTCAGGAGATTTTACAACTTCATCTGAAAATTGAGTGTTTTCCAGTTTCAGGGCTTTTGTAATGGTCTTGCTGATGAATTGTACGAAATACACGCTGCCTCTGAATAAAGTACTATAGATGATATTAGTAGTAATTACGATATTAATAAAGCATTTGTAAGAAGGGCACAAACACACTTCGGTAGCCTCAATATGCAAACTCCCTTGTGATTGCCCATTCATGAATATTTATGTTTGATGTAAGAGTAATGAATGATAATTCTGATCATTGTTCCATTTTCAATAAGACTGGTTTGTTTATGACAATTGTTTGGCCTATTTGGAGACTATGTCTAATCCTGGTAAAACAAGAAAAAATTCGGAGACAACCTATAACTATCCTTCTATCCCTTATCAACATGTATACTTGGTGTCAGTAGCGGAAATATTAGATGCAATTGGCGATGATAAATCATTAAAAATATTTGAAGCCATAGCTGTAAGAGGGCAAAACAGCGAAGATCTCTCAGTTCAACTTGACCTATCGCGCAAGGAATTCTATTCAAGAATGTCACGACTAACGAAGTTAGGCATGGTTAAACGTAAAAACAGAAAACACTATCTTACGGCATTTGGAAAAGTAGTTTATGATGGAAATACAACAATTAGAAAAGCAGCTGAGAATGATTACAAGCTAAG
>JALZOS010000309.1 GCA_030913755.1 Thermoproteota archaeon
TTGTCTCCTGACTTGATACAATCTACTTTTCTATCGTCAGTATGGACAAGGTTTTTGCAGCCAGCTCCAGATATCCCTGCATCGACTACTTGGTTTATTTCTTTCTTTAGTTGTTCAGAGGGAATCAAACTTAAGCTCTTTACAAATTCTTCCCTTATCCTGTCTAGGCTATTCCCAACTATAGCGGATACGAAATTTGTCTGGTTGTCTATATTTCCTATCGTTTTATTCCCAAAAATTACTATGTACACCAAGTTGCCTTGTAGGCCTGTTTGGTTCAATTCTTGAGTTGAGTTGATGGTTTGTGCCGACGAACTACTTGAACCTGTTTGAAATATCGCCAAAAAGCCTGCAATGAAAATAATACCGATGAGCTTGTTCAACTTATTCTTACAGTAAGAAGATTAATTAATAATATTTTCGATCAGGCCATACATTTCATCCAATCCAGACAAAATTCTTCCATGTAGCTTTTTAAATGCTTATAACTGCTAATCGATCTGCCTAGTTAAATAATCTTAATTCTAAGTATTGTATCTCTTTGAGCATTGTACTGGATGTGTTGTTATGGAAACGAATCATTAATATAAATTCAAGTCAAGCTCAGGCTACTCAAGAGTACGGTTGAAGTCGGAACGACAGATGATGTTTTATACCCAGCCGATTGTGCTTCCGGCCTGTTATTGAGCTAGAGTACTCAGATTCACTTGAGGAACAGTACTACGGGCATTCAGCGTAGCTGAATATTGTGGATATACATTGTACCCCCAAGCCTTAACTCCTAGGAAACCATTTTCATTAAACATGTTATTTGGAAATGTTCTAAGGTGGGTATTGTAATCTCTAACTCCGTCGTTGTAATATGTTCGCGCCACGGAAATCCTATTTTCAGTGCCTGCTATTTCGTCCATCAATCTTGTTACAGTCCTGTCTGACTTGAGTTCAGGATAATTTTCGTATGTCAGTATGATCTTACTTAGTGCTTCTTCTATTTGGTTACTAAGATTTACACGCTCCGCAGTATCAGAAGCTGCCATCCATTGCGACCTTAGTTGGGTAATTCTTTCCAACGTCTGCCGCTCAAATTGCATATAACCCTTAACAGAAGATACCAAATTAGGTATCAAATCATACCTCCTTTGAAGTTGTGTATCAACATCTGCGGCAAGTTTTTTGACCGACTCGTCCTTAGCTTGAACAGCATTGTAGCCAGAGACATACATAGCATACAGTATCCCGAAAATTATCACGATGATAAGAACTAATCCTACCGCAACCTTGATACCAGTTTTAGCCAAAAGACCACGTGTCTGTCTCTCACAAGGCTGACATATATTAAATTTATCTGCCAGCACCGCCTCCAGCGCTGCGACCCCCTCCACCACCGGAACTTCCACCACCGCCACTGCTCCAACCTCCGCCCCAGCCAGACGCTCCACCAATAACACCACCGTACCAGCTACCCGATCTTCTCCTCCGTCCAAAGAATACTAGAAATACTATGAGACCGATTACAATTAAAGGCAAGGCAATTTGGAATAGTTCGTTATTGTCACCACTCTGTAGAGGCTCTTCAAGTTGGTATATTCCTTCCTTGGTGGAATATCCAATGCCTTGTCCAATAGCTATACCCGTATTGAGGAATGCCTGATCAAGGACTGTGCTATTGCCAGAATTTTCATATATTTCCCTAGCAGGGACCAAGTAAGAATCTAGAATTTCACCTGCCGTTCCGTCTGTAATATCCCCTTCTAGTCCGCGGCCAACTTCTATTCGCATAGAACCTCCTCCAGAGTCAGATTTTAGTGAATACAAGACTAACGCACCGTTATCTTTCTCTTTCTTGCCAATACCTTTGATACCATTCAGCGTAACTTCATTGAATAGGAAATTTGCCAACAAATCCCTGTCATTGATTTCGTGTCCGTCTTTCTTAATACCATGTCCAATAAAGCTCGGGATGGTATAAATTATAATTTCTGCAGATGTTGCTTCATCTACTGCACGAAGATATCTATCAATCACTGACTTGTAATATGAGTCTATAACGTTAGCATAATCATAGACATATGACGGACGTAAGCCCTCCGCAGCGAGGAAAGCATTATCAAGGAGAATCGAAAGTAGATTCACTAATAGAATTGCCATTGAAATCGTAGTCCAACATATTCGACGTTTATGACCGATTCCATCTAACTTTTTGAACATCCGTTATTGGTCCTTATAGAGTCTAACCTAAAAATTGTAGTGCATATACTCGCAAACTGGATATCGGTGTATCGGCATACCTAGTGCAGAAAGACAAAACATACTAATGCAGATACCTATCGAGTGTCACGTTTACCTGCTGACATCAATCTTGGCTGCGAATTGTTTGATGGGATACCTAATATATGGATGAAATTATGCAACTTTCAAGGATTATTACATTGAAACGCGTCACAGTAATGAAATTTGGCGGGAGTGCATTAGGAATTGATGGATCGGCCATCGCAGAGGTTATTGAAAGAATAATTCAGGTAAGGCGTGAATCAATGGTAATAGCGGTGTTTTCTGCGCCTTTGACAAATTACGAAGGCAGGACTGTCTCAATGACTGATGTTGCAATTCACGTCGGAAGAAGTTACTCTAACTCAAATCCAATTGAAATAGATATTTTGAGAGATATTTATGAGAAAATAGCCGCAGGATATCTCTCAGAATCTTTGCATAAAGCATTCTTAGTTGATCTCAATAAATTTCACAAGGAAGTAATAGTTTCTCTTAAGCAGGCGGCCGAGAACCGTCGATTTGTAGACGTTACTAGGGCTAGAACTCTCGCGTATAGTGGTGAGATAGTTATGTCATATTTGATGGATTATGTTCTGAAAAGTAGAGGACTCATATCGGATCATGTAAGAATAGAGAATTGGCCTATAGTAACAGACGATAACTTTGAAGCAGCGACATTTCTTTTTGATGATTCGAGAAAAAGGATCACATACCTCAAACAATTAATAGAAAAAAACGACATCGTTACACTAGGCGGTTTCGTGGGTAAGACTGTTGACGGAATTGAAACAACTTATGAAAGAGGGGGTTCTGACAGAACTGCTGCAGATGTCGCAATACTATTGAACGAATATTATGATACTGAACTAGATTTTGAGAAAGATAATGCAGTTTTAAGTGCAGATCCCAAGATAGTAAAGCAAGACTTAGAATATGTCAATAATTTATCGTATAACGAGGCAAAATTAGCAGGCATGTTTGGTATGAAGATTCTCGATCCCGTGGCAATAAAAGAAATTGATGATAACGGACTTGACATCCCCATCGTAATAACTGATATGTGGAGTCCATCAAATCTAACTAGAATAGTGAATCATGCTAGTGAAGAATCAACCAATCATCTCAAGATTGTTACGGGGAGGAAGAATTGCGCTA
>JALZOS010000335.1 GCA_030913755.1 Thermoproteota archaeon
GTATTTGTCTATTAGTATTTTTTCATTAATAACACTCAATTTGTTGCCTGATTGTATGTTTTTTTCCATTTTATCTATCTCTTCCTCTTTTTGCTTATAATATTCCGCTGTGCTCTCTGCATACCATGAAAACCTTCACTTACTTTTTTCATCAACTCACTATACTCAGCCGATATTTTGTGATTGGGTTCTTCCTCTAGCTTATTCTTCCTCTTAAGTAACTGGTGCAAATCATTGGACATATTATTACTATCATTTCGTAACATATAAACTAGCTGCAACTACGCAGATTATTTTGCTTAATGCCTATTCTAATTCCAATATGCAGTAATAATGTACATGGTGTTTCTGCTCACTAGAAACTTGGTCTTATAATCTAGGACAATATACACTAGGCTATATGGTTTAACGATAACGACATTATAGTGCTTCATTTACCCTTTGCTGACTTGAATCTTGGTCAACCTTTGTTGTGCTTTGGCAATATTCGCTTTATCTGACAATATTTGTAGGATACCTAACACAACATAATTGAAGAACTTCTCTGCTTTGTACTAACCTTAAAGCTAACCAATGATTTCAAATCCACTTATCACATTGCTATAAAGGTCGAAGAATGACGTTCGAGAATAATCAGCAGTCCCTTAGAATCGACTTCATTATGTTTCTGCTACCACGAGTCATCTTCTTCCGATATCTTATATATGCACGCAGTACTATATCACTGCTTAGAAACGTTAATATAGACTGGTAATGGAGGGATTGAAACAAGATGGCTACTGCATAATAAAATATGAGTGTGGTTTTCGAGCGGGACAAAAACATGCTTATACAGTTAGTCGAGGATTGTGCCATTTATGGACGTACGGAGCAGCAATGATATACGCTACAAACACAATTAAACGAAATAATGAAGCTGGTATGAAAGTACGTGCACATATCTTTTTTATCGCTGCAACAGACGACAGTTCATCAGCTGACGAAATAGCTGAGGTGGTTCTCTTGGCTGCTCAGATGGAACATGAAGAAAAGAAGACTAAGTATTACGGGAATTTGCTAGCCATATTTTGGATTTTCTACTTTATACCATGGTTAATATTTGTAGAAAATGGTACGTACTTGCTGTAAAAGAAACATATGTCATCAAATGTGGCAACAACTACTTTCTATCAGCGCTATCAAATACTGATAGAACTGGGCTTCCAAAGGGATGTGAATCCAGAGGGACTTGTAAGAATATTCTAACGGAACCAGATAAAATTACCTTAAATTGCAAGTTTTATTGATTATCAAAAACTGGTGAGTCATGTGTGGGGTACCGGAAAGTGTTTGGCTCACCAGTTGCATGACGACGGAGTAATATTATACGCACATGTCTCTAATAAGGATTTAACTTGGGTTTTGGAATTGACTGATTTATTAGAACTGGCGGTCCTTGGCAAAGGTGAAGATGAGCGGCTGACAAGTCAAACAATATTCGAAAGTAATGCTTTCTAAATATATGGTAAAGACATTATAAATATAATCGTGTCACGAACTGTGTTCGCTGCTTTTGCTGAATCGACATCTGTAGCCGTCGCTCCTCTATGTACTATTTGATTTCTAATTTTATAAGAATTTGTTTCCCAAAGAGTGTAATCGCTTGTGTTACGGAAGTCGTTACCGGTCAGGGTTCTGATGTTCAACACAACTATTAAAGCCCTGTCATTTTGTCCCAAAAGTTAGTTAAAATTATTATCACATAAAAGATAGACTTGTCCGGTAATACCATAATATCAAATCCTTCTTAATTAATTGGCTACATTATTAATCACCTTTTTCTTACAGCAATCTATTTCCAACTGCATTAACTTCATAAAGACCTCTAAACTAGCAGGTGTTGATTTTTGGTGTGTGATTTCCTTATTCAGGAGAGAAATACACTCGAGTATAGTCTTCATATTTTGTTCATTCATTTCTGCTTCTCATTCTCCCGATTTAACTTGTTGTTTGTTCATATTCACTTGTAAGTATACCAATTACTATATAGTTATATATAGTATACTATTTATACTAATTACTAATGAAGGACATATATTCAACCAACAGAATACAATCTGAGTTGGTAAAGACGCTGAAGATTCCTGAGGAATTGCATAAAAGATTATCAAAGCATGGAAGTATAGGTGAGACTTATGCTAACGTTATAGAGAAATTATTGGACTATTATGAGAAAGGGAGTAAACTAACAAAATGAAAGGTTATGTATCAGCACTTTCATATACTGAACCCACTCGTAAAAGAGAGATTAGTATTATATACAACGTGAAAGAAAAATCATAGAGTTCAAGTGATGGAAGGTTATAACGCTGAAACTGGTAACGTATCTGTAACCTGTGTTGTTCCCGGAGATGTTTGGGATAGATATACCACAAAAGTTAGGATGGAAAAAAGAAGTGTATAAAACGAAAACGATTAAAGGGAATAAACAAAAATGAATAAGACACCTTCTAATGAACTAGCTTCATTGATAAAAGAAACTGTTGAAACCTACTTCAGTGTCAGAGAACTTTGGTCTAAAGTATTGGATAAAGGTCAGGAAGAAGGGTTCACAGAGAAAGAGTTACAGGATATCGTCAGACCCTTACTCAAAGATATGTTAACTCGACACCAAATAAGATATCTATTCCATAGGGAAGAAATGAAAGACGCTAGTAAGAAGGCGTATGATAAAATGCGTAATATTACGCAAATTGATAATAGTGAACTTCCAAAAGAATTCTATGAAGAACTTGATACTATGGCATTAATTGAAAAAGAGTCAAAAGACGCTATATCTCTAGCAATAGAAATAGCAAAGAAAGAAGGGTTCTCAGACCAAGAAATAGAACAGCTTATCAGAGAATATCTTAAGGACTATGTTCCTAAAGGGACACTGAATGAGTGGTTAAGGACTCAAGACTGACTGTCCAAAATAGGGGATAATTTAGCTCAATACAAATAGTCCTAGAATATCAGCCACAATTGTCAACTAACCGTAGACTGGAAATGTATAAAGTCTCATTTGCTTAAGTCTATCCTTCAACTTACCTATTAGAATTAATGCTTGTTCGTTATCTAAGTCAATTTTTAATGCTTCTTCTAGGCTGCTTATTGCGTCTGTTATTTCTCCAAGTCGATACAAACACAAAGCGCTATTCAAATACAGTTGACTTGTAGTATCATACAACTCTGCTATCTTATCAAGTGCTTCTAAACAAAGTAGGTATTATTTTTCTCTTACGTATTTCTCAGCAAGAGAACATAGGAACTCGAATGACTCTGTATCCTGTGTTGGGACTGCTAGTTCAGACTTTATCTTTTCACGACTTGAGTTTATACATTTCCTATCTTGTTTGGGAGTTCGTGAGCTTTAGTAGAATTGGGATATCTGGGATATGGACAGACATATTGCCTCTACCAAAATAGTCTGTAAAGGATGCTATAACTCAATGGAAAAGGTACGCTCTCATATAAAATATAAGTGTGATGCATGCAATAGAATTGAATTCCTAGTGAAGATATATAGAATTGCTAAATGAGGAGAAAATAGGAGTAATGAATAGAGTAATGTTAGACCAAAGAGTGGTATATATCAAAAGACTCT
>JALZOS010000348.1 GCA_030913755.1 Thermoproteota archaeon
ATTATAGACCTATCATTATCAAAATGTACCTTTAAATCCAGAAAGAATTCCTCTCACACAGTTTCTCTTCTAATATCTGCAAGCTATAAGTGTGCCTCTGTGTAATAAACTAAATTATGGGCATGAAGACATTTGCAACTTCACAATGTCATGACTCTGTCCTAAATGTTAGAAGGTTCATGTTCGACGATATTGATAAGACAATAGGCCTTGCTGATAATCCAAACGTAGGAGCACCAAATTTTTTGCTTGCATTAGGTCTTTGTTGCTATACAGAGTATTGGGGTAAACTGTTGACAGGAGTGAGGAAGTTTGACGAATCTGGAGGTAGGAGAGGGTTTAATGCGTTTTTAGAGAGATTAGATCGAGTGTACTATGGAAACTTGCTTGGTAGTGGTGTAGAGTTATACAAAGAGGTAAGGTGTGGCTTAGCCCATGCGTACCTGATCGAAACTTCAGGAAATGCAAGGATAGATATGGGCAATGCTGGACTTCACGGCATTGATTATGATAAGACAAATAACAAATACGTCTTTTGGGTTCGAACATACTTCGATGAGTTTAAGGTGGCAGTAAATAAGTACATCAATGGATTGGAAAGTGGAACGGAAAATTTGCAGAGCCTTGAAGATTCACTGAATGATAGGCCAGAACTGGTTTAAGGCTTTAGTCGCCGGTTTAATCATGTATCTAAGTCCAAACCGTACACACTCCCCAATGAGCCTTGATATCTGCTGAAGAGATACCCGATAGATTCAGCTGATCTATTTCCCAACAAATAACTGAACAATATTTGATTACCAATAATAAACGTGGCAATCGGCAATCTCACAGTATTTCACCGTATTCTGATTTGACATCTCAGGCGGCCTGTTGGACCAGCTTACAAGCACAACATTTTGTCGTTCTGTCCATCTCCAAATGCCAGCAATGTTTATGGAGTCTTTCTGTTTGTGGCATGTAAATCACTTTCTGTGTGGCACTCTTACCTTGCTCATGTTATCTTAGATCTCGGTTTAATAATTTACACCGCTTTATGCTTTAGGTGACAATGTATTTTGTTTTCTATTTCAGTATTAAATTTGGTATCGCATTTAGTGCATACCATGTGTTCGCTGTCTACTTCGTATGTTTGTTCCCACATATTCATCTAGTATAGGCATTCGCATTAAAGCCGCGTAAAACGAGTATCGCAAACAGGCTGCCTATTTAAGGTCCGGTGGGGTCCGCCTATCCGTTTGTGCTATTGATTATTGTTTTCGAATTCAATGCCAATCCCTGACATTGCATATGGAGTAACCTTATGCTCTAAGGGTAAGCTCAGGACTTGTTGTTTCCCCTAACATAGCGATCTTAATATCATCATCGATTACAATATTGCTTATTTTTTTCCTATCTTCTTCAGGTAATTCCATTGGTTCTTTGACAAAATCTACTGCCTTCAAACTGTAGTATTCTTTTATAGCAGCATCCATCCTCAGTTTGATTTGATAAACCAATCTACCAAACGAACTTAATGAATACGTACCAAGTTTTCTTTTTACTAGTCCGTACGCTAACAGTCTCTGCATCCTTGAATAATATTGTTTCATGCTAAATCCATACATAGAACGTAAAGTCTGGCTACGCAAATTCTGTCCTTACGCCACTTTACTCATTAGCCTAGACAGGTCTTGGCTGTTTCATCCTGTAAAGTATCGTCTATAGACTTTGATAAAAATAATAATAATACTGACGGAAATATCGAAACTGCAATTCCACCTTCGTTACTGGTCAAGGTTCCAAAAGCTCTTCTTGGAGGTATATTTCAGGTCACTTTAGAAAAATACAATGAAACTTCTACCTCAGAGCAGAATGCTATCGAGGAGTTTAATACAAAAGAAACTCTCAAAGTGTCTAATGTAGGTGATACCATTATAGACATTAAATTGAAAAACAATGTTGGAAGCGATAAGTTCTTGATTAAAGGACAAACATCCACTTTAGTTCCTGCACCTAACAGAAATATAATAATTCGTTAGCCCAAGAGATAAACGTTGTGCCCAGAAATAAGTCGCCTTCTCCAAAAGGTCCGCTAATCCTACAGTAAATATCTCAGGTTCAATAGCAAACTGATTACGAACTTTAAAGGATAGTTGCACAGGACGTATACGATCACTGTATATTTTATAATAAATTTGCAGGAATGATGATAATTTCTGGCAGCCAGAAATGAAAGGAATAGTCAACATTGATCTGTATTGAAGGCGTACTGTTCAAGATAATTGTTACTGCGTCTTTAAGAAAAACGTTAATCGAAAAGAATTAAGGTCCGGAATAGTCGGCTATCCAATATTTGCGGGACCTACTCTACTTGTCATAGTAGATTCGAATGACACTACTTCAGATAATCCAAGCAAATGTGGTTCTTTGCGCTTTTCGCTCTAGGCCTACAGAATACAGTGTCCAAAAGATTTTTTTCCATCTTCTTCTCCTTTTTTCATGAGTGCTCTTATTGTGTAAGAAGAAAAATCAGAATGCTTACCAGATATGGTATCTTCATCGTCATCCCTATCTATTCTGCATACGTTAATGTCGAACCGGCCGTCCAGAAGTTCTTTATATGTTCTCTTCTTATCATCTCTAGAAATCGTCTTTGCAGGCATTTCTAGTACTTGATAAAAATCCAACAACTTATCTAAATCATTAACCAAATTATTCTCTATTTTACTCACTTTCTTTTCATCTGAGATTAAATTTTTTGCAGCATCCATTCTTTTGATTAATTCTCTAGCCATATCTATATAATCTGAGGTCATGTGGGCAACTTTTTCATCGTATTTTGTTTTATCGTGAAATCTAATGTCATTTATCCTGTCATCTATCAAATCATTATCTTTAGGGGGACCGCTTCCCTTCTCTATGGAAGGATATAAGTTAACAATGTATACATCAAGTGATGGAACTTTTTTCCTCTCATTAGTCTGATATTTTGAAGACTGATCGTCGTCCTTTTCAATTCCAAGTTCATCATATGCAATGCCATTTTCGGCAAAGTAGCCCAACCAGAAGTCCTTGTGATGTTGTATTAGTTCTCTTAGAGGAGTATTACTGAGAAACGCACCATCCCAATACGTTCTAATGGTTCCAGATACTTCATCTTGCATAGTGGTATGTCTTGATGCATAAGGGAAAAGACAACCAGCCAGCACCTGATCTAGATCAATGCCTTTGTGGAAAACTATGTGCTTGTTATTTTCATCACCATATTCTGAATACCATTGTTGGAAGTCTACTTCAGGAGACTTCCATGTAACTGACTTATTTTTTACAGCAGGTGGTTTGAATTTTTGATAGCTATCAAAAGTCACTGCTGTAGTGCAATCTTCCACGTCAATCCCAACTAATAAAAGCCGAGGTTCCCCTCTGTCAAAGCTTGTCTGGATGGGGAATTGGTTGATGTATTCTTTCAATATACCTTCTAAGGGTGAAAAATCGTAACGAAGAGAAAAGAACTCTAAAGGGTTTAAGAATTTGTTTCCATAGGCAGGTATCGTCCAAGAAAGATTAGGAGAACCTAGAAATGGAACATAGGCTAATTCCTTCCAAGTCAAATATCTTCTGACAGATTCGAACGAAGCGATGTAATTATTACTTAATGCCCGCATCACATCCCAGCCATTTCGTAAGAAGACATTGTTCAACAAAATATCAGTCCATGTCTGAGCCGTTAACTCTTCCCAGAACCGATCAAGATCATTTGGAGAATCTTTCCAACTCTTTTTGTTCAAGAAATAATTAACCAATAAAGCAGCATTAATAGCTCCTATGGAAGCTCCAGCCACAATATCAAAAAGATTTCTTTCAGCCTGATCAGTTCCTTCTTCCCTCATAATCTTGTCATAGATTGCCCTAAAGACACCAACTTCATATGCTCCTAAGGCTCCACCTCCCTGAAGTATTAACGCCCTTTGTCTCTTGGGAATTCGCTGCGAAGGTCTACGAGTGTTAGTTGCCATATCACCATTTCACATGAAATCGGAATATTAACTATTAATTTACCCGCTATACGTTTGCTTGTCCTCTTTACTCTATACTTCAATTGATTTTTGAGATCATAGACTTGGGAGTAAACAAATCCACAGCAGGATCATTCCCGACAATTTTCTAACTTCATCATATTTTCTCTCAATCAAAAATATTATAAAGCCCCCAGCTGTCTCACCAACAAATGTCTTCCTCTATTTTAATTTCAATTGGAAATCTCTCTCGCCAATTAATCTGACATAAATAGGATCTGATGTGGTTATGAATTTCCAGTGTAATGGGCGCACCTTTCTCGCCATTCTTTTTGATATACCTATTCCTTATTCTATCACCTAGAAGCTATGCCTAATAATCTTTAGTTTAGGGACTAG
>JALZOS010000358.1 GCA_030913755.1 Thermoproteota archaeon
TGAGTTTCGGATCTAATCTGCCTATACTAAACGTTGTTCTAAACCACCTCCAGTGATGCTATTAATTCCCGAAATGAAAAAGAGAAAAAAAATTACTAATGAGAATTTCATGATATGATACCGTTATTCAGATAAACCATACTTCGTATGATATTACAAATATCTTATCTTAAATCGATAAGAACGTTACTATTTATATGATGCGGCTTAATCAAAGATATTTCATTGATTGATTGATTTTAAAGATAAGGATCAATAAATTTGCGTGAAAACCTATCGATCTGACGATAGATTGCATTTACTTTGATCGATCAATTGTAGATTAAAGTTGCAATAGCAATGAATTTACGGAAAATACTGGTCTAGTATTGGTCCAGCATAGTACCTTCTAGAAAGATTTAACTAATCTACTCCGAAATGACTTGATATGAAAATTTTAGCGATTCTTTACCCTGGCGGAGAGATAGCAAAAAACAACCCAGGCTTGCTAGGTTGTGCGGAGAACGCCTTGGGCTTGAGAGATTTTCTCGAAAAGCAGGGACATGAATTCGTTGTATTGACTGACAAAGAGCATATGCTTGATGAACATCTATCCACGACCGAGATACTGATCACTACTCCGTTTTGGCCAGCCTACGTCACGAAAGAACGAATCTCGAAGGCATCCAAGTTACGACTCATTCTAACCGCTGGCGTTGGTTCTGACCACGTGGATTTGCAAGCAGCTGCAGCACGAGGAATAACTGTAGCTGAGATCACTGGTAGCAACGTCGTAGGTGTCGCAGAGCAGATAGTAATGCATATTTTGGCACTTGTGCGAAACTATATGCCTGC
Organism: Thermoproteota archaeon; assembly: GCA_030913755.1. Taxonomy (GTDB): domain Archaea; phylum Thermoproteota; class Nitrososphaeria; order Nitrososphaerales; family Nitrososphaeraceae; genus TA-21. The sequence goes on from JALZOS010000358.1 coordinate 835, forward strand.
CTATAAACAGGTTCTTGACGGAAGATGGGATATTGCAGAAATTGCGGCTAACTCTCATGATTTGGAAGACAAAGTTGTTGGAATTATAGGGGCAGGCAGAATTGGACAGCGGGTGTGCGAACGGCTGAAGGCTTTTGATGTCAAAATTTTATACTACAACCTCCCTCGACTGACAACTGCAGAAGAATTTGTATTTGGTATACGATACACTCCATTACAACAACTAGTTGAACAATCCGATGTCATTAGTATTACCACTCCATTAACACCGGAAACGGAAGGCATGTTTAACCATGACCTAATTTTCAGTATGAAAAAGGGATCATATTTAGTTAATTGTGCACGAGGCAAAATCGTTGATACCGTTGCCCTTGTGGAAGCACTGGAGAAAGGTCATCTGGCAGGCTATGCGGGTGACGTGTGGTTTCCTCAGCCTGCGCCAAAGGATCATCCCTGGAGGCATATGCCCAATCATGCGATGGTACCTCATTACTCTGGCACAACTCTTGAAGCGCAAAGGAGGTACGCTGACGGAGTGAAAAGAAGTCTTTCTCGTTTCATGAGCGGATGTCCTATCGAGGCTGAGTTTCTTATTGTAGATAATGGCAAGGTGGTGAGTCCCAGTTACAGCTATGCCTTCAAGACATGAGCGAGAAACGCTTTCAGGCTCTGTACAACTGCAATTCCCTATCGATCTTAACGTAACATAAATTCTTGTTCTAGTTGACGGAAATATTATTGTGATAATTTAGATAACCGGATATTTTACGATCATAATATTTGTTACCAAATAGTGTAATCATAAGACAAAACATGCCATGAAGAAATTTGCCATGAATTGTAATATTGTCGTTGCCTGTCATTTCGGAATAATACTTTAATAGCTTTTCAACACGTATAGTTTCTAAAATATAATGTGGATTAATTTTCCCATCGAATTGGAATATGCCTTGTTGGGCGTTCATATAAATTTCATAATTTGGTTCTATGAACCTAAATGAATCTAACTTGGACATTGATCAAATGGTAACACATACCTTAATTATTCTATAACGGCGAAAAACTGGTATAGTTTCTAGGAGGAGGACATAAAGAATTACTAAGTATGCTTGTGCACTTGTCAACATAATTAAGTAACATTGTGCGTCAAACAAATTTCACAAATAATATTATCAGATCTTTCGATCATATTAGACATACGGCCAGTATGGTGTAAAAAAGAACTGTACAGAAACCGTCTATCTCACATAGTGTAACAGACAGGATATAACTACAGCAAGGTCGGAAAAAAAGGAAAATGAATTCAACTCATGGTGGAATGGATGATTAATCGCCGTAATCATCCATTTAGCCGTGGATTATGCCACGAAGCAAGAGACTTAATTATTTGTACCTGCAAAGACGAAATTCTTTCGAAATATATAAAATTCCTCTTTTATTCTCATCTAATACAAACTCGAAAAGAATTATTACCTATGACATGAATTTGGTAATTATCATGCTTATTTATCCAAAATCATTTTAACAAGTGAGGATCAATTATGATTAGAGTAGGCAGTGCAAAAAGAAAGGCGACGATATGATCCGCGATGCTTTAGATGTTATAATTGTGGGGTCAAGCGGCCTGAATTCACAGCAAAAGATATCCATCGTGTTAATTCATCTTTAAACAATGGTAGGCATGATTTTGATTCTGGAAAACCTATTGATACTAGACTTACGGGTCATCAACATGTTAGTAAAATAAACCAAATCCAGAAGCATAGCGAAGGAAGAGTAATCTGGCAATGAACTGTGATTTTTGTAGAAAACAATCTGAAAAGTACAAATCTTTCTATTCGCCGAGCGGCATCGACCCACGGGAATATCATGTTTGTATTGACTGTATCAAGAATTGGCTTGGGGAATCAGAGCACTAATGATTCAACTGCTAACGGTATATTCATATTCTCTATTGGTCCTTGAATGTAATCCTTAATAATTTTAAATAAATTATGTTAATAGTCATGCAAACCTCTCATATCCTTATATCGAATGAGCGACAAAGATGGACGCGACAATAATCATTATTTTGATAGCTGTGGTATCCCTCGACAATTCCTTTAGAAATGAAGAGTCTCAACCCAGTGCCGATTTCAGACTTTGACACAATTTTGTAAAAAGCCGAGGTAACAATTCTGTATCTATACAACGTCTCTTGTCCTTTACACTTACGACCAGGGAGGCATTATCACCTTGTGTTTCCTTCCTCTTTGAACTATCATGCACATACCCTTTGCTAGTAAACTTCATTGCATTATCAATAAGGTTAAACATGACTTGTATCAATCTCATTCTGTTCGCACAAACTTTCATGTTTTCTCCAGATTCGTACAATATTTTCAGGCTATTACTTTCCTTCGTTGCAATCAGAAACCAATCCCTTTGTCGAAAAGTTCTTGACCAATTTCAGTATATGATTATCAATTCTGGTAACATCTAGCATTAATCTATGCAATCCTTTGCAGTCTTTTAGAATTAATAATTAGGGGAGCAAGTAACTTACAGTGCTCTTCGTCTTGCTTGCCAGAATACAGTAACTCTGAAAAATCAACTATTAGCTGGCTGGGATTATGTAATTCATGGGCAGCTACATTAATAAAATCC
>JALZOS010000387.1 GCA_030913755.1 Thermoproteota archaeon
GGATTTGAAGACATTTCAGCATATTGCGCAAGTAAATTTGGAATCATGGGCCTGACAGAGAGCGTAGCATGTGAAGTTGCTAATTACAATATTAGAGTAATGACAATATGTCCCGGAGAGGTGGCAACAAAAATGCAGAAAGACGTCGACCTACAGTATTATAAGTTGAATAAACATAAAATGCTTCATCCGAAGACGGTTGCAGAAAAAATTACAGATATGGTATTCGATGATAAAAAATATAGAAATGGAGTTTCAGTGGATCTTCCAAATTAAAAAAAATGGACTTTGTAATATCTGTAAATATGTCTTGTGTGATCTCTATTACTTCGTAATAGGGGGATAATAATACTCACGCATATGTATTATTACTATACCACAAAATCCCAAAAAACTTCCCAATACGGCAAGGAAAATATTTTCGGGGAGGTGGCTAGCCATTATTCCAAGTTCCCTTAACGTTATTTGGGCAGCCAAAGTTATGACTATACTTGATGCTCCTATTGTTCCTGTAAGAGCCGCTCCTATTCGACTCAAACCAACAGAGTAGGATAATGCGCCAATGAACGGTAGCAAAGAAAAAAATGTTAAGATTATAATGATTCGTGGTGCTTCTGCCGACGATAATTGTGATGGTAACCCAAGTTCTTGAAATGAGAATAATACCAAAACTCCAATCAAGATGCCAGATACTAACAATGATGCTCCTGCGACTTCTATAGATGAATGTTTTGAAACAAGTTTGGTTAAGAAAAGAACTCCTAGTGCGAATCCAAAGGCAGAGACAATGGCTTCGATATCGCCAAAGGTAATGATTGGTTCGGACGAGGATTTTACCACTGTCTCGATACTGTTCACATCACTCAAGACAGCGGCAAAGAATCCTGTTATTGCTATAATGACACCAGCAACTTGAATTTTATCTAGCCTCTCTTTTAAGAACATACGCGCCAAGAGAACGATGAGAACTACTTCGAGAGGCCCCGCAAGCAGGACTTCCTTAGAAGCACCTATCCTGCTTATAGAATCATACCAAGTGGACACCCCAACTGCAAGAGCAAGAGAAGCGTAAAGTAGGTTCATCTTCGATATAGAGAAGACAGTTGCCTTCCGTTTTGTCATATGCTTTTTGTCAATAATAAAATACTTTACCAACAGCAGGAGAAGACCTCCTAGAGTTATACTTATGGCAGATAGCAGAACTGGAGGTAAATGAAGAAAGTTGGTTAAGAATTCAATAAAAATAGATTCCACAGAAATGATTATAGCATAGACAAAAACAGGCCACGATCTTAGTATAAGAAGCAAATAATATTCCTGGAAATAATTTACATTATATGAATATTGGCCCTGCTCGCTCACTAGTGCCTGCCTTGATTTCGGGTTCAGTCCTTGACCTTTGGTTGTATTGGTCTGCCACATTCATAGGAACAAGTTGCGTAGCCTTAATCGTCAGAAAGGAGTTTGTTTTTTCATAGACTAATCCCTGAAGTTGGAATAGTGCATTGACTCTCATTACTTTGCATATGTCAAGATTTGTTTTGACGTGTCGATTATCGCGTTCATATCATTCTCTATTAAGGAACGATTGTAATTCAAAATTATATGTCCAACCCCCATCTTTTTGAGCCTATCAATATCATTTCTTATTTGTTCCATGGTTCCTGTGAAGGCCAGGCGCTTCGCTTCTTCAGTGCTTAGTTCAGTTACATTAGGATATATTATTACAACGATCTCAAAATCTGCTGAATTTCTATTGGCAATATCAACTTCTCGCCTTAATAGATCAAGTGTAATCTGAAGTTGAGCCAAATCATTGCGAACAACTCCAATCCATCCATTGGCGTATTTAGCCATCCTGGAAAAGGTGCTCGGGCTTGACCCACCAAGATATATCGGAAGGTGAGGCTTTTGGGCGGGTTTGGGCCCGATCTTTGAAGGGGCAATGGTATAGAACTGACCATTAAATTCTATAGTTTCATCTGACCAGATTGATTTTAGTAAGCGAATAAATTCATCTGCTCTCCTCCCTCTATGCTCAAAAGGAATATTCGAAGCCAAGAACTCGTCCTTCGACCAGCCCAAACCAAGCCCTGCAAGTGCTCTTCCATCTGATAAGACATCTAACGTTGCAAATCTCTTTGCCAATATGACTGGATTGTGGAAAAGCATGTCTATGACTGAGGTGCCAAGATATATTCTCTTAGTAATGGCTGCTACAAAAGAGAGCAATTCTAAAGGTTCCAATACATTTTGCCAGTCTTGTGGGAAATTCCCAGTCGGTGTTGAAGGATGGTGAGTCTGAGGGGATATAGGCCAAAGCAATCTCTCTAAAACCCACAACGAATCGAAGCCAGACTTGTCGGCCGCCTCAGCAAGATATATCACATTTTCTGGTTTTGCATGTTCTCCTGTCTGAGGTAATCTTATGCCCACTTTCATGATTCATATCGTTTAATTCCTGATGTGCTAAATATTTTTAGATGATGCTTATCGAGATCGCATAGGAACTCAATTAATTTTATCTTCAAATATCATTACAATTAAGATTGCATAATATCTATTCACCTATCAATTGCAGTATCAAATTACGATCCCTAGGTCGTGTGTCCATCTCTAAGAATACTATTTGCTGCCACGTGCCCAGGCTCATATTACCTTCTACGATTGGAATGGTTAGACTTGGTCCTATCAAAGATGCACGGACGTGAGAATGACCATTTCCATCATGCCAAGCATTATCATGTTCGTATTCTATATCTTTTGGTGCTACCCTGGACAACATCTCTGGAAAATCATACCTGAGCCCCGGTTCGTATTCAATAGTTGTTACTGCTGCCGTCGAACCTGAAACGAAAACTGTGACGAGTCCATTTTTTATTTTACTATCTTTTATTGCTTGTGATGTCTTGTCTGTAATATCAATAATATCCGATTCTCCTTTTGATTTTATTTGAATTCTTTTCGTTAGAACTGTCATGTCCTATAGTTCTTCCTACTTCAACTTTTTAAATTCCATGTTATTAACGATATTTTCTATATTCTTCGTAAGCCTCT
>JALZOS010000405.1 GCA_030913755.1 Thermoproteota archaeon
TTAAAATTCTCAGCTAAAATAGTATGCTAGATCACATTCTAACTAACGTCAACTGCGACAATCCTCTAGTAAGCCAAGCATTCATAATCAAGAATGGACGTTCGGACTTAAGAACGACCAGCATTCAAAATCGCGATGGCGATAATGATAAAACGGTACGTGTTATAACTGTCGTCTAGTAATGATGGAACAAGCACTAGTTGTTACCGTAGGGCAGATAAATGCTTTAAAGAATCTTGCATTGTGTCATTGGCCATACGAGGTATGTTCACTTCTCCTAGGAATTTCAAGACATTACAAGTTTCTAGTTAAAGAGTTATATCACATGAGAAATGTAGACCAATCGGAGACCGCCTTCCAGATGGGACTCGCTGATCTCATTTCTGCATACAAGTACTCATCAGAAAAGAAATTGAATGTTATCGGGGTTTTTCACTCACATATTCTTGGAACTGCGCCGTCGAAAAAGGATTTGACATACATGGAATTGAACCCAGTTGTCTGGCTAATTTACTCGGTGGACGAGTGCAAATTTGAAGCATATAAAATGGATAGCACATTAGAAAAGGTCCTCATCAATATTGTCAGGGGGTGAGTCTATCCGAGTCACGTGGGAAAAGAACGACTTCCCGTATATTGTCGGAAGATGTTAAGGCCATCATTAACCTGTCAAAGCCAATGCCACATCCTGAATGTGGGGGCATTCCCCAATCAAAAGCCCTCAAGTGATGAAAAAAACTCTCGGGGCTAAGACCATGTTCCATAATTTTATTTCTCAAACTATTAGGATCATGCTCCCTTGTGCCGCCAGAAACCAATTCTAGGTATCCAAATTGCAAATCAAATGACTTTGAAAGATCCCTCCGCCCTTCGTGCTCTTGTATGTAAAAAGGCTTTAATTTTGTCGGCCAATCCTTTATGAAGTAAAAACCTTTGTGTATTGTCCCAAGCGTCCTGAGCGACGCATCAGACAGATCGTCTCCAAATTCTAGATGCTCTCCGCTGTGATTCAGCTCGCTCAAACATTCTTCATATGATAGTCTCGGAATCCCGCTTTCAAAACCATTTCCATGGTAATAATTTAAGCTTTTGATCTCTCCCGGAAAAAGGTTCCGTAGACTCTCTATAACAGACATAATTAGTTCTTCCACTATGTCCATTATCTCATTATAGTCAAGATAAGCAGCCTCAAGATCTATACTAATGAATTCAGAAAGGTGTCTCACAGTATGGGAAGTCTCGGCTCTAAAGTAAGGGCCTATTTCAAAAACTCTTTCTAATCCTAAGGTAAGTTGCTCTTTGTATAATTGAGGACTTTGGGCAAGATACGCTTTTTTTTTAAAGTAGTCTAACTCAAACAGATTAGCTCCACCTTCTGTAGCAGAGCCAATTATCTTTGGTGTGTGCACCTCAATAAACGTCCTTGATCTAAGAACATTCCGAATCACATTAACGGCCTCAGAGCGAATTTTAAATATAGTTAAAACATGCTCATTTCTAAGATCAAGAGCTCTACAGTCCAATCTCTTGTCCATAGAAGATTCGATTCTTCCTGTCGGATCTATTGGCAATGGATGGACAGCTTTTCCATTTACGGTAACCTCCTCCACAGTGATCTCCAAGGGTAGATTCTTAGCCTTAGTTTTACTCACAATACCCTTTATTAAGACTGAACTCTGTCTCGGAACTTCCCTTGTTCTTATAAGAACATCGCCTGTGACTACACCCTGTACTGTGCCTGTAATATCCCTGACTTTAACGAACCCTATTTTTCCAATATCAGTGAAGTCCACGATCCATCCTGCTATGCTAATTTTCTTGCCGAGGGACTGTTCACCAAGACAATTAGCAGAAATTCTCTTGTGCTCACCTTCAGACAATTTTTTACTCCCCTGATACCTGGATCATGAGTTCAATTTCTTTAACCTTTTCTGCAATCAGTTTAATTTTGTTAACCTTCTGTGATATTTTGGCATAGTCCTTATCCGTAATAGTAACTTGGGTTACTTTTTGACCGTCCGGCAACCAAATCATATTTGAGTTGGATATTCTTATTGGAAAAAAAAGATTTTCCAAAAATTTTCTGGGAGAACAATCAGCTTCCATAAGCCAGACCTTACCATGAAATTCTTTTTCTATCGTACCTACCAGCTTTTCACTAGATCTGAGGAGAACAATATCCGATGATCGAAAAAATAATACAAAGTCTTCTTCGACCTTTCTGGAATTGACGAGCGTCAGTCTATCTAACTCCTGAATTTTGCCTGAGAGTTTTGTGAGTCTGATGGATCCTTCTACGTCTTCCTGTGTTAACTGTCCGTTCTTTAATTTATTTTCGCAAAGGGAACACAGAATGCCTGTCTTGGCATCGAATGAGCAAATGGGAGTTTTCATGAATGACTATACACCGTATTCCATCTATGGTTCCGTATCATTATATATCCTGTCCGATGAAGGCACTCGCAAATATCAAAAACTTGACTTTAGATAGTAAGTGCATTACTCATCAAATCTTTATACCCAATAAATATTTTATTCGTTCATTTAGTTATGGGACAAGCTCTTATCGTACGCCGTAGTGAAATTACTCTATTGGATCCCCTGCTAACAGTCAAAGGTCTCAAGGTGTACTACTTCTCAAGATTTAGCATTGTTAAAGCTGTCGATGATGTGTGCTTAGAATTATTACATGATGGATCTCTTGGACTTGCTGGTGAGTCGGGATGCGGTAAAACTACCTTGGGCACAGCACTGTTAAGATCTATTCCATCACCAGGTAGGATTGTGGAAGGATCGATTATTCTAGATGGGAAAGTCATTTCCACAATCTCAGATCGGGATTTTGATAGATTGATCCGATGGAAGAAGATCGCAATGGTATTTCAGGGAGCCATGAATTCACTCACACCTGTATTTACGGTTGGTAAACAAATGAAAGAAATTTTGGATGAGCACCGATTTAAGGGTAATGTCTCAATGACTATTAGCGAGTCACTGAGTCAGGTTTTACTTGATGACTCTATAGTTGGAAAGTATCCCCATGAATTGAGTGGAGGACAGAAACAGAGAATAATCATCGCAATGGCATTGTTGCTAAAGCCCCAAATATTAGTTGCTGATGAACCGACGACTTCTTTAGATGTCATAGTGCAGGCTCAGGTAATAAATCTCTTAAAGAGACTTAAGAAAAATGGCTTGTCAATAATATTTATTTCTCACGATTTGGGTGTGATTTCGGAATTGGTGGAAACTGTAGGTATCATGTATGCGGGGCAACTAGTTGAACTAGGAAGTACACGAGAGGTTTACGCAAATCCTAAACATCCATATACACAAAAACTCATTGCAACTATTCCACGAATCAAGGACAAAAATAATTCATTGCAATTTCTAAAAGGAAAACCACCTGATATGTCTGATCTACGGAAAGGATGCAGATTCCTTGACAGATGTTCCTTCGCTATGGAGGTATGTAAGGAAGATCCACCATTCTTTGAGTACGAAAATGTGAAGGTTCGCTGTTGGTTGTATAAATGACCCCCCTAATCGAGGCACATATGACTTTCAATCATAGACCAAAAAAAAAACAATATGAGGCGACCATCGGGAGTCCATGAAATGATATGACACTGGAAAATAGGCCATAAGTGAGAAGAGTTCTATAAACTACCGGATCTCCACTAATCGTAATCTAACCTCCGGCGAGGAAGTTTTTAGCATTTGATTTTGAAACTTATCCACTAACCCACTTATGCTTCCAGTTATCAAAAGAGCGTAGCGATGATGCTTTTTGAGCTGCAAGTTACAGGTCAGGTTAGATTTTGGTTGAGCTGAACTGCTCGAATAAGCACCTACCTTGAGCACGTTCTAGACATAGATAACAATAATGAAGAACGGCAAATACTGACACATACGATCACAGGAAAATTCAAATCACAAGAATTTTAAAGTCACCAATTAAATAACGCAACATGAAAGTAACGGTTTCAGCAATAAAGGCAGATATTGGGTCTATAGGCGGACATACGCGCCCCAGTGATGAATTATTGGAAAGTGTAAAGAAGACTGTAAAAGAATATGCTCATAATCTCTATGACTATTATGTTGGTTACACTGGAGATGATATCCACATAATAATGAGTCACGCAAAGGGACCTGACAATAAAGAAATTCATAAGCTTGCTTGGGATGCTTTTACCGAAGGGACTAAAATTGCGAAAGGACAAGGACTCTACGGTGCAGGTCAAGATTTGTTGAAGGATGCCTTCTCTGGAAATGTGAAGGGAATGGGACCAGGTGTAGCCGAAATCGAAATGGAAGAAAGACCTAGTGAAGTATTCAGTATCTTCGCAGCTGACAAGACTGAACCAGGAGCATTTAATTTTCCTTTCTGGAGGATGTTTGTTGATGCAAGAAGTAGTACCGGTCTTCTAATCAATGAAAGTTTGGCAGAGGGTGTTTTGTTCAGAATTATGGATGTAATGTCTGGTAAGGTGGCTGATTTGAAAATGTGGCACGATAAACCTGAATTGGAAGCAGCACTGATGTACCCTGGTCGATACGTGGTCCACTCGGTCTTCTCATATGACGGTGAACAGATTTTGTCCGCGTCAACTGACAGATTACACAACATAGCTGGAACGTATGTTGGAAAGGACGATCCTATTGCCATAGTTCGTACTCAGAAGAATTTTCCAGCTACGGAAGAGGCAGGGAGTGCGTTTAACGAACCGCATTTTGTCGCTGGAAACACCAGAGGAAGTCATCACATGCCCTTGATGCCGGTGAAGGTTAATTCCTCTGCAAGTATTAATTATTCGATTCCAATAGTTTCATGTCTTGTCTTTAGTATGCATAATGGCATCTTCACAGGACCTCTTGATGGTTTTGGTACTGTTGATTGGGACCTTCAACGGATTTGGGCTGCCGAGAGGGCAATGATCATGAGAAATCAAGGGTTTGTGCATCCTGCGACTCTGGTACCAGAAGAGTTAGAATACAACAAAGGATATGAAGCAAGAATGGCAAAGCTTAACAATAAATTTAAAGAATTGTAAATTTCGTAAGAAGCGTAATCATGAAACTATTTGTTAGACCGCTTATAATTAATCTGAAAAATTACCTTGAAATTGGTGGTAACGATTCAATAAAATTTGCAAGGAAAGCAACTGGCGTCCGCAAAAAATATGACGTAGATATTATCATTGCCCCCCCACTTAGTAGTTTACTTGCAGTTTCAAACATCACCAAGTTGCCAGTCGTGTCACAACACGTGGACGACGAATCTGTAGGTCCCACTACAGGTTTCATTGTACCAGAGATCATCAAGTCCTGCGGAGCTGTCGGATCACTGATAAATCATAGCGAGCACAAAATTGATTTGCTGACCATCAAAAACCTTGTTAAACGCCTTAGAGGACTCGATTTGATATCAATTGTCTGTGCAGCTGATATAGGAGAAGTCAACAATATTTCAGGCTTATCTCCTGACTATATCGCAATAGAACCCCCAGAACTAATAGGAAAGGGCATAGCAGTTTCCAGGGCGAATCCCTCAATAATATCGAATTCAGTTAAGGCAGTACGAAGTAATTCTCCCACCACGAGAGTGCTCTGTGGTGCTGGTATAATTAATAAAAGCGATGTTACACAGGCTCTGGATCTAGGGGCCGATGGCATACTTGTTGCGAGTGGTATAATTAAATCATCATCATGGTATCATAAGATTGAAGAATTATCATCAGCATTTGTTTAATGCTTCAAATTATTTTAGTACTTGTTTAGTGAATTAATTAGACACCTATTTCCTTTGCAATCATTACTATCTTCTTTCCGTCGCTAGTTAGTTTATTAAAGACCTTGTTTTTAACAGTTTTTCTTTCTACCAGTCCTCTTTTCTGCGCCTTTAAAAGCAATTTGTGTCCGTATCCATATGCTCCTAACTTTGTCAACAATTCTCTCGTGGGATATTCCCTTCCCTGGCCTATGGTCTTTAGCAGCTTGACTAAAGCTCTCTCCTCTACCAATATTTTGACTAATCTTGCATCTTTCATACCTTAGTTGTAAATGTATAATTATATAATCGTTATACATTATTGGAAACATGAACAGCGAACTTTTACAAGGAATATTACATTATGTAATAAAGTTGAACTTATATAATACCTGTGATATATGGAAGGACCAATTGTTACCTTAGCTATTCCGTTGCTAAATTGATACTCGCATCTTAATATAGGAACGTTATCTCTTGGCCATATCCAAATCATATCTAAATGAAAGGAATATTGCATTGACTAAACAGATGGGAACAATAGCCTGGAAAAGTACCACGAAGTCCTTACCTAGACTAATCTAATAATATGAGATCATCAAAAGGACTCGAAGATAATAAAAAAGCATTTACATGATGAAAAATACAGGGGCGTTACTAAATAATCTCACATTTATCACTTCACTTCTTATTATTTGAGATGACAGCGTCTAGTTTTTCAAGAAACGTTTTCATCCTCTCTTTTGGTATTACTGCGCCACAAGCCCTATCATGACCTCCGCCACTTCCTCCAAGATCAGAAGATATTGCGTTAACAGCCCTCCCCAGATGTACCATACAGTCTTTTGACCCTCTTACTGAAATGATGTAGGAATTTATGTCTGCTTTGAACCTGTAGACTAGAGCAACTGTTTTCTCGGATAAGCCCAAAACAAAATTCACAATCAAGCTGGAAGACAATTCAGCGTTACTTTCAAGATAGGCAAAATTATTCCCTATTGATATACAATTTTCAATAGATTTTACTGCATTGGAAACTTTTTGCGCATATTTTTCGGCTCTATTAAAACCTCCATCTACATCATGAGGATATTTCATATCAGATAGCTTATCAATTATAGTCGATAAGAATTCTGTTTCATGCTGACCTGAAGAGATCATATAAGATAAAGCTGACGCCTCGAGCATCAGAAATTGTCGATCATATTTCGAAACTATTGTGGAAGCTTTGGGTTTTGTTTCCATATAATCAGTAATAGCTCCTGCAGCCGCAAGGAAGGCCGCATGAGGCTTAAGTTTTTTCTTATATTTGTGGTATATTTGGACACTGGTACATTCTTCAACATTATGAACGAGTTTTACGCCTATTCCCTTTAGTTCCGACTTCGTTTCCAATCCAAGGTCATGATGATCAATATAGGTAACTTTGCATCCATATGACATTATGTTTTTGATAATGTTAATAAAAATAGTTTCGTTCTTTTTACTTAAACCGAGATCACATAAAAAAATATGATTGAACGCAGACTGAGAATTTCCCATTTCGTTCAGAACGGTTTCCAGAACCTTAATCAAGTTTGCATAATCCACTAGGATCACTGAGCTAACCTTAAAAGCAGCCTTGATTAAAGCTGCAGAAGATATTCCATCAACGTCTTCTTTATGAGACAGACAAAGTATTCTAGACATAAGTATTGTCAAGGTTTTGAATATACGCACGTATTTTAAGCATATCCACATGCCATGGACAACTGGTGGATTGATTGTAGATTTAAGAAATCGAAAAAATTGTACAAGCGAAGATTTATATTTTAATCGTGCAAGAGAATCGTAAGAACGTAACCTTATTGGCGGCGTCGGAGATGATTTTGGTCATGGTGCCAACTTATGATTCATCGACCTCCGGTTGCGCTCATAATATGGAGATTCGATAAAACAATTGGATCTGACGTTGGTTACATAACCCGCACAATACATGGTCATCCGGCCGTACTTCCTATTATGAAATATGGATCGACTCCGGTTGATCCTGCCGGACCCGACTGCTATCAGAGTGAGATTAAGCCATGCGAGTTAACGTAGCAATACGTGGCGCACGGCTCAGTAACACGTAGTCAACATGCCCAGGGGACGTGGATAACCTCGGGAAACTGAGTCTAAACCGCGATATGTCAGGATTTCTGGAATGGTTCCTGACTAAAATCTATATGGCCTCTGGATTGGACTGCGGCCGATCAGGCTGTTGGTGAGGTAATGGCCCACCAAACCTGTAACCGGTACGGGCTCTGAGAGGAGGAGCCCGGAGATGGGCACTGAGACAAGGGCCCAGGCCCTATGGGGCGCAGCAGGCGCGAAACCTCTGCAATAGGCGAAAGCCTGACAGGGTTACTCTGAGTGACTTTCGCTAAGAAAGTCTTTTGGCACCTCTAAAAAGGGTGCAGAATAAGGGGTGGGCAAGTCTGGTGTCAGCCGCCGCGCTAATACCAGCACCCCGAGTGGTCGGGACGATTATTGGGCCTAAAGCATCCGTAGCCGGTTCTGCAAGTCCTCCGTTAAATCCAGCTGCTCAACAGATGGGCCGCGGAGGATACTACAGAGCTAGGAGGCAGGAGAGGCAAGCGGTACTCAGT
>JALZOS010000057.1 GCA_030913755.1 Thermoproteota archaeon
CCCGTACAAGACGAATACATTACAGCCAATATTAGTTATGTAGGCTTTGTGGACCAGATTGGCCTTGAAGGCATTCTAATTTTGAAGACTCCTGATGGAAAAGAATTTCCGATGCGCGCGTTCTCTGGGGAAGTTGCGAGACACATACTACGGTTTCAAGAAGGTGATAAAACCACCTTGCCTACTATATACAACTTGGTCGAAGAAATATCAGCTATGCAGGATTTGCTGCTTTTGGAGGTAAGAATATATCGAAATGGTTCCGTTCTCAGAGCTAATCTTTATTTCAAAACTAGAAGGGATAACCTCACATTTAGAAATTATCGTGCCTCTGATGCAATTGCGTTAGCAGCCTATTTTGATGTCCCTATCAAAGTAAGGAAAACTTTGTTTGAGGAGACCATAGAACAGTAAGATTCATCAAGTGATTACTCGTTCTATCGCCCCATTAGATATTGCTGACTTCAATTCCATGGCAATTCTTCTTCCAACCCCAAATGTGTGGCCATGGCTGTACTTGGTGTATGGACTGGTAGTAGCCATAATTGCATTCCCAGGCACTCTTAGAGATACGTCATATACCGTGATTTCGAGATCGGGTGTTATGATACTCTGCAAAGAGAATGGTCCTATTATGCCAGGATGGTATTCCATCCTTGACGCTCTGGTAAATCTATCGCCAATATCAAAGATCTTCTCGAGCATAGATTCCCGTATGCTCGCAGGAGTATGTCCAATCTCGATATGTTTAACGTCCCAGTCAAATTCCATTTGTTGTCTTGCAGTCATCGAGCTCAGATCATTCAGGTTTGTTTGAAGTCTTCTCTCAATACCCAGAAATTCAGTTTCATCTGATAACGGGGAATAAAAAAAATTAAAGTTGAAATAAGTACCTACGACATACTCCTCTATGACTGCTGAACTTAGATCTTTTTCTTCGATAGTGTGTCTATTTATTTTTATCTTGGATTTTTCATAATAATCCTTCGTAGAGGATACCAAGAAAAATGCCCTTTCCAGATTTCTGTTGGCTTCCTGCACTTTAACCATAGCCAGGGCGTCAATTTGAGAAGGATCCTTGTATATCTTGGGATGGCGTATGCCCGCTTTTTCCAACAAATAGTACTGATTTTTTTGGTAAGTTCTTTCTTCTGCTCTTAATAAGTTTCTATTACCAAATAGTGGTATTGACAACTGATTCTCGATTATTTCATAACCTACATACGCCGTAAGGGCACGATGAGGAATTAGGATAGAATTCATTTCAAGCATTTTTTCTTGATTTTCTTTATAAGAAATATCAGAGAACTTGTCAAGCAAGATCATTTCGTCCACGAGACGTCTGTATCTCAAATAAGGTGTTTCACGTCCTTTCTGACAAACACAAACAGTTTTAAAGTTCTCATCCCTCGCACCGTCCATAATTTCAAGTGCTGAGTGACTTCCTAGAACTGCAACAGATATATTCTTTATATCATATGCTTCTGCGATCATTATAATGTCTTCTCTCTTAATCATATAGCTCTTGAAGGTACTGTTGTGTAAATAAAATTTTTACGTAATACTCAATTTCCAATACCCACTGGATAATTTCGAAGTTACGTTGACTATGGCTACACAGGCTTCAGAACCATGAAAAAGTGGTCGGATGGTCAGGACTAACCTCAAAGACTTGAAAATTTTCGTTAATTGTATTTTTCCTAATTGACCTCAGATTCTATGGGGTTTCTTACACTATTGTTATGCTTGCTGGTATAATCAATACCCGGAATAGCGGACATTTCTTCTAATTTCTCCCGCCCAACTTTTTCTGGGGATTTGATCCGTTCAAGTTCACGTTTCGTTTCAATTCTTGCCTTTTTCGTATTCAGCAATTACCTTACCAAAAGACTTTGCTAGTTCTATTGTTTTTTTTACTTCCTAAGAAGTTTACAACTATCACAACTATGAACCGTACAAACTCAAACCCTCTGGGAGTCTGCAGGATCATGTTGTGAATGCATCTATCCATCAGAGGATCTGGGCAAATTTAGAATTTAAGTATTGGTCCTATTCTCATACTGCCTACCCCTCCTCGACAGGTCTATTCGGTGTCGTTCTGCTCGACGGATGATCAATATTCCCAACAGATACAAAACTATCATCGGTATTGATACAAACCACATCGTAATGCCGCTTCCGTCAGGAGTAATTAGTGCCCCGAAGATTGTTAATATTACAATGGCATAACGTAAATTCTTGCTCCAAAAAGTTGAACCAACCAGACCGGTCAATGACAATCCATACATTATGACTGGTAACTGAAATGCGAGACCAAAACCCAACATGAAATGAAGTACAAAGGCCATAAAATCGCTAACTGTTACAAACGTTTCGGCTCCAAGCGATTCGCCATATTTGTATAGAAAGGAGAGCGTAAATGGAATCACGAGAAGATATGAAAAAACAATCCCTATGATGAACAAAAGAAGAATTGGAAGAGTTACTTTATAAATGGCCGTTGTTGTACTTGCGCTAAGCGCAGGATATATAAAAGCAAAAATTTCTCTCGCTATTATTGGAATTGAACATATTATGCTCAAAAGCAGCGAAATATGAATTTGGGCAAAGAATGCTTGTCCTGGCGCTGTTTGAATAAACTTAACTTCGGATGGCAATAA
>JALZOS010000060.1 GCA_030913755.1 Thermoproteota archaeon
ATTACAAATGATTTCTAAGAAGTAAAAGACTGGATTCTGATATCAATTTCATAGTAACCGGATGAATCACTGTATTTCGTTTACCCGTTGTCTCTGTTTACCTCAATGTGAAATCGACATTTAAATCAATGTGTCCAAATTCACATAAATCAACCAGATTGAGCCATTAGTTATCTCTTAAATTCACGCTGCATAATCATACTAATGAAAGTTTTCAGATGAGTTCTATATTCACAATCTATTTGTATGACATGTAAGTGATTCACGAGAAGTAATTAATGTTTACAGGAATAATAGGTGGAACAGGAACAATAAAGTCCGTATCGGGGTCTAAAAGAACTAGCAATTCAGATAGCCGTATCAGACTTGAATTGGGAAGAGTGGGAAGAGGTCTTAAGATTGGTGATAGCGTAAACGTTAATGGTACTTGCCTAACTGTAGTCGTATTGAACAAAACTACTGCTGAATTTGAAATTGTCAAAGAGACAATGGATAGGACAACGTTTGGATCCCTCAAGAATGGAGATTCTGTGAATCTAGAAAGAAGTTTAAAGCTCAGCGATAGGTTCGAAGGACACATAGTTCTAGGGCATGTTGACGGAATTGGAGAAATTTCTGATGTAGTTAAATTCCCAGCTGAAATAAAGATGTGGATAAAGGTCAAAGGCAAAGGAATGATGAAATATTTAGTTCCTAAAGGGTCCGTCACGGTAGATGGAATAAGCCTTACGGTAGTCGATGTCGGTAAAAATAAATTCTCAGCGGCTTTGGTGCCTCACACGGTTTTAAAAACTATGATAGGAACCAAAGTCAGAGGAGACACAGTTAACCTAGAATTCGATATTCTAAGCAAGTACCTAGCCAATTTTATACCAAAAAATTAGTAATTACTCAAAAATCAGTAAAACATATAATTAATTTCAATTCCAATAACCCTAGTGTCAAGGTTGGACGATGCGGTTTATGCTCTGAGATCCGGAAGATTCATCATGATCCATGATGACGAGTCAAGAGAGGACGAAGTTGACTTGGTCATGGCCGCACAATTTGTAAGACCCAAAAATGTTGCCGAAATGAGGAGCATGGCAGGAGGTATGATATGCTTGGCTATTTCAAACGAAACCGCAAGAATATTAGGATTAATGTATATGCACGAAATGCTGCGTCATATCTCAACTAATAATTTCACCCTTTCCAAAATAATATTTGGAATAGCTCCATACGGAGATAAACCCTCGTTTTCAATTTCTATAAATCATATAGATACCTATACTGGTATCACTGACGCAGATAGAGCTCTTACTATTAATGAGATGGCCAAAATATGCGCAGAAATGAACAATGACGGCAGAGATCAATTTGTTAGATACTTTCGTACTCCAGGGCATGTTCCATTGTTGATAGCGGCAGAAGGTTTGATACAGGAAAGGATGGGACATACCGAGATGGGCGTATACTTAATGAAGTTGGCAAATTTGGTCCCTTCAGTAGTGATTTGCGAGATGTTAGATTCAGAGACATACAAGGCGCTAAACTTACGCAAGGCAAAGGAGATCTCAATCAAGAGAGGCATACCCATACTTCAAGCAAACGAAATTAAACAATATAATGGATTGAAACGATAGTTGGACAAGACCAGGTTAGGCATTATAGTTGCAGAGTTCAACAGCCGTATCACAATGGAAATGCTTGAAGTGGCGAAGGCTCATGCGGAACTACGGAACGCAGCTATTAGATACATCTGTTTCGTCCCAGGGACCTTCGATATGCCTCTTCTAATAGAGGAGCTTATAAAGAAAAAAGACGTAGATGCCATAGTAACACTAGGCTGCGTCATAAAAGGTGAAACAGGTCATGACAGAATAGTTGCAAACACTGCTGCGAGGTTTATTGCTGAATTGTCAGTCAAACATCATAAACCTGTATCTCTTGGCATCTCAGGTCCTGATATGACTGTGCAGCAGGCAAGCAATAGAATTGCAACTGTTGCTAGGAGAGCAGTAGATGCGGCGGTTAATATGGTGGACCGATTAAGAAAATTAAGGGACCTAGAAGAAGATTATAAAAAAATGGGAGTGATCGTAATAGATTGAGCATACAGATCTCCCTTATTAAAATAGAAGGATATGGACCATGGACATTAGAACTTGGAAGTGACAGGGAAGCTCAATTGCAGATGCTGCAAGCAAAACTGTATTATGATTTGCAAAAAATGTTCTCTGAAAAGGATTGTCTTGTCTATCAAAATAGGCAGGATGAATTATTTGCTGTCACAAATGGACTTTCTGTGGAGGATCATTCCATTATTCTTTCAAATGTCTCAGGATCGTATAGAGAAATTAATTTATCAATGGCCATAGGGATAGGTACAACACCGCTGGATGCGAGTCTTAACGCATATTACGCCCGACGCCATAATAATCAACTTAGAGCAAATGTGCCTTTATATGGTAACCATAAGTACTTACTGTCTTCTAGACATCTGAATACTATACGATCTGACATGATGGTCCAACTAATGCATTTAGACATCGATGGTTCAACGAGGATCAGCAACATGGTTTCTCCTTATGAAGTGAGTACGTTCATAATTAGGATTTTTTCAAGAATTGCGGATGAATTCGTAAATAAGAAATCTATGACTTTTTATTTAGGCGGCGATAACTTTATGATCGTATCAGATACAATTCCTTCAGAAGAGGTAAGGTCAATTATGAGTAGCATCTGTGAACAGTTGAAGGTGAAATTGAATTGTGGTATCGGCTTAGCAAAAACCGCTAGGGAAGCCGCTGGCGCAGCAACAGGGGCATTGGATACAATTCGCAAACTCCGCAAAGAAGGCATTATTCATCAAGTTTACGAGATCAGATGTCTCTGATTATCAAGAACATAAGTCTATTCCTAGGGAATGATCTCGAATTTATAAATTGCGGCTATATAGTTATAGGAAAAGACGGTCTAATTAGCCACGCAGGACAAGGTAATTTTCGTAGTACAAACAAGCATGATAAGGTATTTGACGGGGAAGGATTACTGGCATGTCCAGGATTCGTAAACGCTCACACGCATATCGGTGATTCCCTCGGAAAGGATATAGCTATAGATATGGATCTAGATTTGGATCAAATGATTCATCCGTTACATGGGCTTAAGAAAAAAATTTTGGACAACAGTGATAGAGACCACTTAATCACATTCATTAAAAGCAGTGCTCGATCAATGATGAAGAAAGGCATTGTTGCTTTTGCAGATTTCAGAGAAGGTGGAAGTGAAGGAATCAAATTGCTAAATGATGCTTTATTGGATACATCGATAAAGTGCATCGCGCTAGGTCGTCCTGAATATTATTTCAGTTTACACCCATCGAGTGATGGGGAAAAGGCGAATAGGTATCCATATATGAATCCAAAAGAAACGCTGTCCACCAATTTTACCAATACGTCTCATAAAATACTGGAATTATGTGATGGTTTTGGCATTAGCGGTGCTAACGAAAATTCAGACGAATCCCTGAACCAATATAGAAAAGTAGTTCAGGAGTATAGAGAGAGATCGAGAAGAAATGTCATCATGGCAATCCATGCAGCAGAGTCGGAGCAGACTGTAACATTTTCAGTTTCTATTACGGGGAAGAGTGAGGTTCAGAGAATTCTCCTAAATCTCATGCCTGATTTCATTGTCCATATGACCAACGCTTCAGACGAGGATATTACCAAAGTATCTGAGCAAGGTGTCGGGATAGTAGTATGCCCGCGATCAAATGGGATATTAGGAGTGGGCTTTCCTAGAATCGCAAAAATGTTACGATTAGGATGTTGTGTTGGAATCGGAACTGACAATGTCATGATCAATTCACCTGACATGTTTAGAGAAATGGACTACCTATGGAAAATGTCAAGAACAATTGATGATGAATTTCTTTCTGCAAGAGATGTATTGAAAATGGCAACAGTAAATGGAGGGAAAATACTTAAGCTAAAATCAGGATCAATCGCCCCAAATATGTCTGCTGACATGATCTTTTTCAAAACGGATCATATTGATCTTGCGCCTTTGCACAATCCGTATGCAGCGATTGTACATAGAGCAGACATGGATTCGATTCACAACGTTATGATTAATGGCAGGTTAATTGATGGAGAAGAATTCTAATTGCATGTAATTCTCAACGCGGCAATGTCGGTGGATGGAAAAATAGCTACCAGAAGTGGAGATTCTTCCATTTCATCTATCGTTGATCTTAAGCGTGTTCACAGATTACGGACGACAGTAGATGCAATTATGATCGGGATACAAACTGTCCTTACTGATGATCCAATGTTGGATGTCAGATTTGCCAAGACCAATAGGAAGAATCCTGCGAGAATAATAATAGATTCCACTGCAAGAATACCGCTTCGTTCGAGAATTCTGAAAACTGCTAATGAAATCCAAACCGTTGTGGCAGTGACGACTAAAGCTTCAACTGCAAAAATCCACAAGATCGAAAGTAGGGGCGCTCAGGTGCTTGTTGCAGGAGACAAGATAGTGAATATTCGCAGTGTTTTTCGCCATTTGGAAAGATTGGGTTTTAAGCGAATACTCGTTGAAGGTGGAGGGGAGATAAATTGGTCAGTACTGAACCTCGGAATGATTGACGAAATGATTGTTATGGTATCGTCAGTCGTGATAGGAGGAAGAGATGCAAAAACACTCGTAGAAGGCAGAGGATTTTCGAAGATATCTAATACAATGAAAATGAAGCTGTCAAAAGTCGAAAGGCAGACTCTTAACGAACTTGTTCTTTACTATCAATTGTTTTGAATTTGGTCCTTTGAAGTTACTTCTAACATAATCTCATCGATCTTGTACCTTAAAGCATCTTTAACTTTACTGTTATCCACCATACCTAGAGAACCCTTGCAATTTGGGCATTTGAAGAATAATTCAACAGCTGTATCAAATTTTATTCTTGGACATTCATTATTGCCACAGTGATAAAATTCTGATGATTCTTCATATTCCAATCTTTTTTGCAATCTATCGAGAATCTTCTTTTTTTGATTATCAATAAAGTTCTCAGCTTGATCCCTTTTTGCACGCCACCGGTAAACGAACCATCCTTTTTTTTCGTCTTTGACCCTAATACCGGTTATCAATGCCTTACCAAACATATCATACAACACCTTTCTTATGATATTGATACGCATCCCAGTTGCGCTGGCGATTTCCTCATCGGTCGCGTCCTCTGTATTTAATAACGCTCGTGCAACTTTATAGTACTCTTCTCCACCAATCAACGCTGCAATCTTGACAAAAGGGTCTTCATTATCGGCAGGTCGCATTCATATTAACGCTATATTTTTTTGGATATATAGTTACCGTCATACCTCGGATGTCACTAAGAGTCAATTTGCAATGAATTATTAAGCTAGAAGCAAAAGATCCTGCCCAAACTATGGCTTGGTAATTCTCAATACAACTTATTTCACCTGTTACGAATAGTTCTTTATAGGCAGTGCCTAGAGAGACTCTACCTTAAATTCGAATGACTCAAGAGATTTGAGTGCGGATTGGTTTCATTTTTGAGATTACACTTCCCATTGAAGAAACACTTCATTGGTATGCCTAAAACTACTCTATTTCTACCAAGGTGCATTTGAATGTCGAAGAACCAAGAATTCTAATTACCAAAGTGATTTGTTACGTGGGGAAGTTAGTTCTGACGTAGAAGAGTTTAAACCTTCCTCGTTCGAGCATTGTTTTCAAACATCACGCCCCCAAGATATATTCAATTTTGTTCTTCTAAAATATACAGAATCTGATTATTTTTCAAACACAGAGACATTAATAAATCAAATATCGGATGAAAAAAGTCAGTACTTGAAGAATATTGGAAACTGCGAAGGCATATTGACTCAAAAATGAGTGATTTACATATAGCTACTTCAATATCTCGAGGTCTTATTGGTTAAGGAGAAAAGCCTGGTAACGGTGATTTAATTTTGATGTCTGAAAATAGTGACAAACAAAGAGTAGAATATATAATCTTGATAACTGATGTTTACAGAGAATTTTCAAGTACTACAGAAGGTCGGTCCATTGCAAACCTTGGTATTATGCAATATCATACGTGATCCTAACTAATTTTTCTGATATGATCTTGAATCATTATTGTCATCAATCTCGGAACTCAATTATTAGAAATTTTGCAAAATCAAATTACAGTCCCGTTCGTTAACTATTCTAAAGTTGTCTCACATTAACGGTTCACTCAATATTTGTAGGTTACCATCACGCATTATCTCTATGCCCATAACCTTCAATATGTCCCTCGCTACAGCGTTATCTTCCCTTTGAATTATGTTCATAGCCATCTTTATTCTGTATTTGGGTTGCCAGTGTTGTCCTATTTTGTACTTTCCCCTCATCTCAACTGGAACCACCTTTAAAACAGCTACCTCCCTGACTGTTGCCATATTTGAAGTAAGAGGGGCATGCCCTCCTTCTTTTTGATATTTTTTCATTAGAGCATTAAGCGCTTTTGCCTTTTCTTCAGGATCAGTAACGATAAAGGCATTACCTTTGATCACGACACTAATGTAGAGTGTATCCGCCTGCGATGCATCAGCAGGATGAAAATAGTATGAGGGTAGAAAACATATGTGTGTATCAACTTCAAAACCAACTTTTGAATTCCTTTTTACATTTTCAATTTTTTCACCGAAAGGGTGAGAATGCATATAAACAGTGTCAAGATTTGTTTTATTAACATTATTTTCTAGATTTCCACTCCTACCCATACCCTCAATAAAAACAAAGTTCATTGGTATTATCTGTGGATATCCCCTTTCATCTATCGAGCCAATTCGGCCTACTGGTTGCTCATTGAGAAATTGAATGATCTTGGCTCTCGATCTAATTTCAAATTTTGGTACAAGTTTCATCAGATGATATTTTCTCATACTTGTATAAATATTCAAAGAAAATCAAATTACTAGATCGATCTTTCTCCACAACACAACAGAAGAAACTAGAATTATCACTCAAAATGTATAAAATCACTTAGATATAATCGAGAAAAGAAAAATGTACATTACCTAATATTCCCTTATTCCGGAGATCCGTGAATCAGCTGAGCCAAAGATCTAATTCAATATCGCAGGATAAGAAAGTGTCATTACGTCTTATTTCTCATAAATCCGCTCCCTCCTTGTGCACATTCATAATGTGCATGTCCAGCATCATAATTTCTTCTTAAGCCAAACTAACGTATACATAATGCTATCTCAGCATGCTGTCGATGTCTATCAGAGATCCTATTTTATCAGTGCTATCTTGAATGTTCTTATATTCAACATCTATTTAATTATACTAGCCACTCGTTATCCATCACTTTTCATTCTTCTTCCTCAATTGTGTTCGCCGATTAAGACCACATTATCAAAGAACGTTACTAAACAACCTGCTAATGCCTTAAGTGTATTATGGAAGGTCAAGGACACTTGTACTTTTAAAGCTCATTTTCGCTGTGACTTGCATCTCAGACACGGGATTATCGGCCCAGGGATTTTCATTTGCCGTAATTTAGCTTATAGCCAGAAAAGTAACGCCCCTACAACAAGACTTAATTGCAGTAACAAATGAAGAGGCATAGATTTTTTATGCTGCTTTCTCACATAGTCACGATCATCCAATCTCCTCAGGGTCCTATACATGTTCATGATTGTTATACCTGACACTGCACTAACTAATAATGGCATCATCCATCCTGTATGCATTACTGTAAAAACAATCCAAGATACACCCGCCATGCTTGCAGCAATGTATATAGCCATCCTAACTGTATTTTCACGCCCTATGACTATCGGAATTGTTTTTCGTCCTGCCGCCTTGTCTCCTTTGATATCTGCAACATCATTAAACGGTGAAGTTATGAAAACCATTCCTCCGAGCATCGAGGCAACATAGATAGTAAGGAAGAATGGATTATATGGAATAGTCAAACTGGTTGTGACATTTTCCAACGACCATAACGATGTAGCACCAAGTGTGATACACAACATCATAGCTACTGCAATCGCAAGCGTTTTCACTACAAAACGATCCTTAAGTGAGATCTTTGGTGCAGAATACATAATACCTATTGATACTAGTCCGAGTGAAATGACAATGCCCGTCATATCGTTGCCAATTAAACATAACAATATTCCCAAGGTATTTGTCATGGTAACAAATAGCCATGCCTGAGTTTTTGATACTTTTCCTGTTGCAATTGGTCTGTCCTTTCCATTTGCACGGTCCAGGTTAGAGTCCACTAAATCGTTCAACACGTACATGCCGACTATAATCATAAAGGAACCAAGCGGGAGAGTTAGAGCCTTTAAAACGACACTAATGATATATCCTGGATTCTGAGTTAGATCAAATACTGCACTAGGAAGACAAAAAATACCTGCCAGAGTAGCAAAAGCGTAGATCATCCCCCATCTCTTTCGATAATTTAATAAAAGTAACTGCGATACGGCAAAGTCCCTAACGCTTCTAACTACATCATTCTTAATGATTGTGTGTGAGGGGGAGTATTCGATAACTTGAGCCATATCGAGCGGCTCTCTTTGTCCTTTTTATTGTCTTTGGCGCAAAATTTGGCTGAATTTGGCCAAAATTCACGTATGTGCCTTAAATTCCTGATTCCTACTCCAACTCAGGCGAAAAACATAGCGCATTAGCAAGTTAAGACTACTTTTGACTATTTCGATCTAAAAGTAATTCCGTTAACTAAGGGGAGGATGAAAATATCCTCACCCGTAAAACTGCAAAGAAATAATTGAAGTGACTTTAATATTACGTCGAATCTTTATTCAATTATTGATTTTTTACAAGTACATTCTCTATTGTTGAGTCATCTAAAATTGTTTTTATGAGCTTCACACGCTCGTTTTCTCCTATTTCAGCCGAAGATTGAATCGAATCAACTGCTTTGAGCTTCCAATAGTTCTTGGCTGCATTTTCTATCTCCATTTGGGCATGATAAACAACAGTACCAAGGCAGTAAGAGAAAATTTTCCTTTATTTCTCTTTATGAGTCCGACCCGCAATAACTTACCGGTTCTTGAATAGTACTGTTTCCTTGTAAGTCCTTTAGAGCTCTTGAGCTCCTCACTTCCACTAATGCCTCTTGCAATAGAATTGAATAGATCCAATGAACTACCGTCCGCAATTGCTTCTATGATCTCTGCAGGTGAATCTAGCTTCATTAATTTAGTTTTAAATTAGGGCATGCAGTATAAAGACATAAGTTCTCCATTATTGGAGAATTTATGGTAACAGTATCCTCACCTAACGAAAAAATGGCAATAACCCGATTTTTTTGATTAGTGGCATATCGTGTTTAATGGATTATATTCCCTGGACCCATAGTAGCAGATTTCATGCCAATTTTACAGCTCTTAAGTCACGATTATTAATATGCGATATCTCTATGAGATTGCACCTGAATATTAATTTGCTTTTGCATTCTTTCAATTTGAGCCGCATATTGTTTCATCTTTGTACCGTCACCGTCAAGTTTGGCCATATCATATTCTTTCCAGGCATTCCTGAGTTGACCCCATGCTTTATCCGTTGTGGAATTAGTCTGAGAATATTCATATGCTGTTCGAATTTGTTCTTGCAGCCAATCTTTTTCGTCAACTGACAACAAAGCCATGGATTATGATTTTATTATAGTTACAAGAAGATGTCATGCTTTTGAAATCAAACTGTTAAAGTTGTCAATTCACTCATAGGGTAATCGCCAACATTATATTTTTTTTCCGTTGACAAAAGACTACTTAAAATGTCTATTTTCGTCGGTGCAATCTCGGGCCGATGTGAAAGAGAATTTAAACAATTTAATTTGCAAATAACGGTCACGTTTGATAAAACATATGTGAAGAAAACCTCTGTCATTCTTAATATGGAAGAGTTGTAGTATAAATTATGTTACCCGTTGATAGAACAGCTTTTCCGTAATAGTAGATAAAGTAACTGGCAAATTAAGCGAGTACAACCAACTTTAACATTAACTGGACATATAATGTTTAGCCAATCAAATTGTGCTCTATCCTGCTAAGGGGGAATTCATTCAATCTCCGAATATGTAAATCACATTCTAATGCCCCTGACTTCCTATAT
>JALZOS010000065.1 GCA_030913755.1 Thermoproteota archaeon
CCTTATCCTTTGTCATGGGAAACAACAGATCCACCATTGAAGTACTTTCTTCGTTTATGTATTTGCGAACTATAGAAAGAGCAATACTAGGTTTACCGAGTTTAGAAGTTGGTGCGAAGATAACATCCGCATCCTTTATTCGCTCAACTGCCTTTATTGTAAGGAGATCCGGGTCTCCAGGGCCACATCCCACACACGTTAATTTCATTACCCGAATTCATAATTGATGCGTTATTTAAATTCGAGGATCTTGATTCTGTATTTCACTGCCTGCCTGGGAACGAAAAAAGATCGGACGTCTCCTTTCATCTAATGGTGACGGAAGTTCAATCCATATTTCTATATGGGTGCTGCATTATAGCAACGTACAGCTGACAATCATACTGTACGATTTAGATATCACATACGATGAAATTCAGTATTCTAGTTCCAATTGGTGATGAGCAAAATTAATCAAATAATATGCCTACGAATGGACTCATTACTTAATTTATTATTAGCAATAATAATAATACTGGTTAGATTTTTGTTGCAGATATTATCGTTACAGGATTTCTTGCAATTAACATCGTCCCTGTACTGACGGTCTTTGATTTGCTTATAGTTACTTGTGTAATCTCTATATCTGTCAATTTCTCATTCTTTATCGCTGTTAACACTTTAAACACGGTTTCGATCAAAATCGTGTCAATCACGATTCTACCCTTACTCCTTAGGTGCTGAGTACATAGGCTAATGATCTCTTCAGGCTCTCCATTTGTACCTCCGATGACAATTGCATCTACGAGCGGAAGCGAGGGCAGTGCATCCTGTGCGTTTGAGAGTATCAACTCAGCCTTCACGCCAAATTTCATCAAATTTCTCTGTGTCAATTCTATTGCTTCAGGATTAAGATCGATTGCATACACCTTTCCATTCGTTGTCTGAAGACATACTTCCACTGTAATGCCGCCACTACCACAGCCTACGTCGATAACTTGATAATCGTCTCTGAGTCTTAATTTGCTGATAACCAATGCTCGAATATCTTCTTTGGTGATGGGCACATCTTCACGTCTCTCGAACATATCATCAGGTATTCCAGGTGTTAAATAGTCCCATTTCATGGTAAGAGAGTTAATGTTCATGGAACCAAATATTTTTCTGTTGTGGATTGTAGTGCTAGCGATTACCATGTAACCCGGTGTATACGAGAATCATGAACATGAGCAATAAGAAAATGAAGGGAAATATTCCGCTAGTGGCGAGTTTACGCTTTTCTTCTGACTTTACTCTGCTTCCAATTTTCTTGGCAGCGATATAAGAGATGATGTAGATGATAAACCCAATCAAAACAATAAATCCTACAGCCGAGTCTCTATTAGACGGATTGAGAGCAACTCCCAGTATCACTCCTGATATAATACCTAAGATAGCTCTCATGTAGTATATTCTATCTAGCTGTTCCAATCGGCTAAGCTTCATAAACTGCAGGTTTAATTCCTTCCGATCCGAAATCTTACTTTTCGTTAATTAATATTTATCTTGTTGCAGAATTAGAATATGGAGTTATCAGGGTTAGAACTTCGATACCTTATAAATGAAGCAAAGTCAAAAATTTCCTCGGAATATTATGTGAGTGATATCATTCCGGTGACACATTCTGCTCTTTTCTTCAAATTACACCATTCTCTTGAACCTGATATAATGCTAATGATCTCTACCCAAGGTCTCTGGATAACAAATACCAGGTTCAAGACAATAGAGGAAAATCCAATGGTGAACATATTAAGTCGGGAAATTGAACGAAGCAAGATTGTATCTTTAGAGCAAATGGGAAGTGAACGAATATTCACTGTGAAATTCAGAAGAAACGATGACACAGAGAGGATACTCGTTGTAGAGATATTTGGGAATGGCAATATGATACTCTGCGACGCTGGAATGAGAATACTAGGCTTACAACAGTCCATCGAAGTTAGGCACAGGACTCTCAGAGTTGGATTAAATTATGTCTTTCCACCGAAACGCGGAGAGGATGTTTTCAATATGTCACTGGAGCATCTCCTAACTAGTAAACGTGCAGCTCAAAACGACGAATCCAACGTGTCCAAGTGGATAGGCGTTTGTACGTCTATGCCAAGGAAGTTTGTGGACGAAGTAGTAAGAAGATCAGGTATTCAGCCAGCAGCGACAGTGAACCAACTGGCCGATGTTGAGATGCAGTCCATTTACACAAATATTATGGAAATTGTAAACGATGTAGTCACAGGGAAGAATCATGACCCTGCAATATTGACAGATAACGCAGGAAACGCTTTGGACGCATTTCCTATTCGTATTTATGACGACAAAAATCCCGAGATAAGGAAGGTTTCCAATTTCATGGATGCAATTGACTATGTTCTCGGAAATCAAATTTTGAAATTCGCAAAGAGTCAGAAGACTTTGAACTTGGATAAACAGATGGCAGATATAAAGCATGATTTGGAACAGCAAGAAAAGGCGAAGGAAGAGGTAATCATAAAGGCAAATTCCCTAAGAAATCTAGCGAAGGATTTAATGGATCTGAGCCAAAAAGGTTTTTTCAAATTGGAGGATACTGAATTTGAAACAGTTCTAATAAAGCACCATTCACGGATTGTGAAAGAAAAGGGGGAACAGTACATAGAAGTTGTAGACCAATTCATCCCTGTAACTCCGAGTTTCCCGACACTTGCTTCATACCTTTTCACTAGGGCAAAAGAATTGGAACGTGGAATTGGCACAATCGAAGAGGCGAGTCAAAAGATTAGATCAAAGATGCAAGAGCTGCACGACAAAACAACGGATGAGGAAAAGAAGATAGAATTCAGGAAACAGGAGCAAAAGGAATGGTACGAAAGGTATCACTGGTGCTTTACGTCCGACGGCTTGCTTGTCGTCGGCGGCAAAGATGCATCATCTAATTCTGCGATAATAAGGAAGCATCTGACTGAAGCGGACATTGTATTTCATGCTGAGATCCACGGTTCTCCCTTTTTTCTATTAAAAAACGGCAAAGACAAATTAGATTCCACCGTAAGCATAAGGCAAGTTGCCCAGGCCACTGTCTCATTTAGTAGGGCCTGGAAAGAGGGGCTGTCGTCGGCGGACGCATATTGGGTGTTCCCTTCGCAAATAAAAAAGGGGGCTCCTAGTGGACAGTATCTACCAAAAGGATCCTTTGTTATAGAAGGTAAAAGGAATTATGTCAAAAATATTGACGTGAGACTAGCAATTGGTCTTACAAGGCTTGACAATTCAAAATATTCGATAATTTGCGGCCCACATGACGCGGTTCCGGAGAGAAGCGTTGTTCATGCAACGGTGATTCCTGGAGCAGTGGACGTAGTGGGATTGGCCAAGAAAATAAAAAGCGAATTTGTTAGATTACTTGCGCAATCCGAAGCCAGTCTGGTCAGTTATATTAAGCAAATTACAATTGATGATTTGATTAAAATTCTTCCCACAGGTTCATCAAAGATTTTGGCAGTAGGAAAGGGAGGCTCATTTGATTTGATTCAAGATGCGTCCTAAGTTAAAACGCTTCTCCACGCTATTTTCAAATAGCATGATTCACGTTAAATCGAAAAATGTTTTGATTGAGATTCTTATACTAGCCTGTAGTTTTCCACCACCCATCAGTAAAGCAATTAAAGTGATCGATTTAATTGATAATGTGGCAAAAAAACAACTAAGGGAACATGTTGATGCGAATATGACTACCCGAGTTTTGGTTAGAGACATTATGAATAGCCCTGTGATCTCTGCCAGCCCAGAAGATACGCTAAGGGATATTGCACTTAAAATGAGCGACCAGAAAGTCGGAAGCATAGTCATCAGTAAAAATGAACTCCCTCTTGGGATCGTGACTGACTGGGATATCGTTTCTGGTGGCGTAATTAAAGACATCAAACCGGGATTGATAAAAGCTTCAGAGATAATGAAGCCAATTCACACAATCGAATCAGAGGAAAGTATTACAGAAGCTGCACGTATTTTGAGAAAAAATAACATAAAGCGTTTAGGTGTGGTATATAAGGGAAGACTGGTTGGTATCATTTCAGCATCTGATGTCATTGCAGTTACGCCAGAATTAGTGGACGTAGTATCAGAAAAAGCAGGAATTATCAGGGGTGAAATTGGCCGGCCTGCTTCCAACGTATCTGGATATTGTGACGAATGTGGAGAGTGGTCTGATTTGTTGATGTATAATGAGGGCACGTTTACTTGTGAAGAGTGTAGAGGAGATACCACCCAATAATATTGGCCGAAAATACGTTGTTGATTCTATGTTTGGTGACCTGGCTAGAAAATTGAGAATTCTTGGTTTTGATTCGTATTATGCGTCAGATTTAAGAGACGAGGAAGTGATTCAAATAGGACTTGAACAAAACAGAACTATTATCACCGCTGATAGAGAGTTGTTCTCTAGATCGGTAAATAAGAATGTTCCAGCAGTCTTGCTGACCTCATCAGATGATCTGCATAATGTTGCCATGATTCTAAAATATCATCACAAAAAAATTAAATTTGATCCGAGTTCAGCGAGGTGTTCCAAGTGTAACGGCATACTGATAAATGTCCCGAAAGACATGATCAGGGAAAAGGTCAAAGTGGGAGTATACAATAATTATGAAGTTTTTTTTGAATGTAAAGATTGCTCAAAGGTATATTGGGGGGGTACACACATCAGGGAAATTCAATCATGGATAGATAAACTAAATGAAACACTATTTCGAGTGTCCGATGATTAAGATGTTAGACATAGTATAACTGTATTTTTGATAATATCAGATCGGTCCCTTTAAGCTTCAAGGGTTTTTAACAAAAGATTAAAATCACGCGGTCCTTTTCCAAGAATTGAATGAGTTCATCTTCCTTAGAGCGAACTATTGACAAGGTATTGGCACAAAATGAATCTGAATTAACCGCCCAAGTAGATTCAGCTCTAAAAGAGGCTTTAAATAATCTCGATGCTTCTCGTGTAAAACTGCAGTCCGAATACGATGGGATTATAGAATCAGCGAAAAAACAAGCAGAAAATATAAAGAGACAAATAATAGGATCAAGTCGTCTAACCGCAAGAAATAGAGAACTACTTCTGATAGAATCGGCAATTAATGATATTTTTGCTAAAGCAAAACAAAAACTTGGTTCTACATATAACGCTAAGGAGTACAGGGATCTATTAAAGGCGATGATCGAAGAGAGCGTAGAGAGACTCGGTTCTGCAGAGGTAGTCATAGAATGTAATAAGAACGATTTCGAATTAGTAAAGAAAATTCTATCGGATTTACCTCCCAATAAAAACAAAGTGAAGTTAACCCTTTCCAAGAAGCCAGTAGACATTATTGGTGGGATCAGGGCGGTTTCTGGAGATGGAACAATGACACTTGATAATTCCCTGGACTCTCGAATAGAAAGGCTCAAACCTTTAATAAGGAAGGAAATAGTCCAACTGCTCAGGGGCGATTGAGGGTATATGGTAGCTAAAGGCAAAATTGTTTGGGTTAGCGGCCCTGCTGTAAAGGCAGATGGAATGTCATCGGCAAAAATGTATGAGACTGTAGGTGTAGGCGATACGAAACTTATTGGTGAGGTTCTTAGACTAACTGGTGATACAGCGTTTATTCAAGTTTACGAGTCTACATCAGGTTTGAGGCCCGGAGAACCTGTCGTTGGTACTGGTCAGCCCTTGTCCGTCCTCTTAGGTCCTGGGATCATAGGAAAAATTTATGATGGCATTCAGAGACCTCTGGATGATATAGCTCAAAAGTCAGGGGCCTTCATTGGGAGGGGGATAAGTACTACTCCAGTTCCTATGGACAAGAAATACAAATTTAGTCCTTCGTTGAAAAAAGGAGATTCGATAGCAGGTGGTTTCATTCTAGGTACGGTGGAAGAGACTCCACTCCTCACACACAGCATTTTGGTACCACCTACCCATCAAGGGGGAGAAATTACTGAAATTGTTGGGGAGGGTGAATACGATCTAGAGCATCCAGTAGCATATGTAAAAGGTAAAAATGGTGCGAAGTCCGAACTAAAGATGTATCACAAATGGCCAGTCAGACGTCCAAGACCTTATACTGATAGATACGATCCTACAGTTCCACTCATTACTGGTCAACGCATTATTGATACTTATTTTCCTATAGCAAAAGGAGGTACGGGAGCGATTCCCGGTGGATTCGGAACAGGCAAAACTGTAACCCTTCATCAAATAGCAAAGTGGGCCGACTCAAAGGTTGTAGTTTACATCGGCTGCGGAGAACGTGGAAACGAGATGACAGAAGTACTCGTAGAGTTCCCCCACCTTCTCGATCCCCGTTCTGGAAGACCACTAATGGAGAGGACCGTTCTAGTTGCAAATACTAGTAACATGCCAGTAGCAGCCAGAGAGGCATCAATATACACTGGCGTTACTATTGCGGAGTACTACAGAGATATGGGATTCGATGTTGTACTAGTTGCTGATTCAACTAGCAGATGGGCAGAAGCCCTGAGGGAGATGTCTGGTCGATTGGAAGAAATGCCTGCCGAGGAAGGATATCCGTCGTACCTTGCATCTAGACTGGCAGAATTCTATGAAAGAGCAGGACGAGTTAGAGCCCTTGGTTCTCCAGAAAGAGCGGGTTCAGTTACCATAGTCGGTGCTGTATCACCATCGGGAGCTGACTTTACAGAACCAGTTACTACTCATACAATTCGGTTCATAAAGACTTTCTGGGCACTGGACACGAGACTTGCCTACTCTAGGCACTATCCTTCTATAAACTGGATGCAGTCTTATTCAGGATATTTGGAAGATGTATCCAAGTGGTGGAAAGAAAATGTCAGCGCTGATTGGTATGACCTTCGAGCAGAATCGTATCACATACTTCAGAGAGAAGATACTTTAAAGGAGATAGTCAGACTGCTAGGTCCGGAAGCGTTGCCCGATGAAGAAAAATTAATTCTCGAAGTAGCTAGGATGATAAAAATTGGGATCCTACAACAAAATTCATTCGATAAAATCGACACATATTGCAGCCCTGAAAAGCAGTTGAAATTAGTACGATTGATGGTAAAGTTCTACAAGGAATGCCAAAATTCTCTAAAAGGAGGAAAGTCACTTGCAGATATTCGAGCTATGCCTATTATTACTTCGTTATTGAAGGCTAAATTCGAAATTCCAGATGATCAGATGTCCAAATTAGATGAGTTGGATAGACGAATGTCAGAAGAATTTAAGGGTACCATAGCCCGTGAGGTGGAAATCCCTGTCTGAATCAATCGGAGTAGAATACACTAAAGTAGCTGAAATTAAAGGTCCCTTAATCATAATAGATGGTGTCACTAAAGCATCATTTGACGAACTAGTTGAAATCGAAACGACTGAAGGAGATAGAAGGTTAGGTAAAGTACTAGAAGTGGGATACGGAAAGGCCGTGGTCCAAGTTTTTGAAGGCACCACTGGACTCGCGATAACAGGCACAAGGGCCAAATTCCTTGGGAAAACAATGACGATGCCCGTATCCCAAGAGCTATTGGGGAGGGTCTTTGATGGTTTGGGTAGGCCCAATGACGGCTTGCCTGACCCAGTGGCCGATAAATTTCTTGATGTAAATGGTGAACCAATGAATCCTGAAAGCAGAGAATATCCTACTTCGTTCATTCAGACCGGTGTTTCAGTTATCGACGGAATGTTGACGCTCGTTCGCGGCCAGAAACTTCCGATATTCTCTGGATCGGGAATGCCCCATAGTATATTGGCTGCACAGATAGCACGACAGGCTACAGTTGTGGGAACAAAGGAAGATTTTGCGGTTGTATTCGCAGCAATTGGAGTGCAGTATTCTGAGGCCCAGTATTTTAAGAGAAGTCTGGAAGAGTCGGGAGCTTTAAGACGAAGTGTCTTATTCTTGAATCTCGCCGACGATCCAGCAATAGAGAGAATAATCACTCCTAGAGTGGCATTAACAGTGGCAGAATACTTGGCTTTCGATCTTGGGATGCATGTATTGGCTATTCTAACTGATATGACAAACTACGCTGAGGCCCTCAGAGAGATAAGTGCTGCCCGAGAGGAAGTCCCAGGAAGAAAGGGTTATCCAGGGTACCTTTACACAGACCTTGCAAATAATTATGAACGCGCTGGCAGAATAAAAGGAAAGAACGGAAGTGTCACTCAAGTGCCGATACTATCCATGCCTGCAGATGATATCACTCACCCTATCCCTGATTTGACTGGCTACATAACAGAAGGACAGATTGTCCTAGGACGTGATTTATTCAGAAAGGGCATTTATCCTCCAGTGAATGTCTTGATGTCTCTTTCGAGACTCATGAAAGACGGTGTAGGTGAAGGTAAGACTAGATCCGATCATATGGAAGTAGGCAATCAACTCTACGATCTATATTCCAGGGCCCAAGAAGTAAGAGCGCTCGCTGAAATTGTGGGAAAAGCTGGTCTGACTGGCGTTGACCTCAAGTATCTTGATGCTGGCGACATGTTTGAGTCATATTTTTTAAAACAAAATCCCGATGAAAACAGGAATCTAGAGGAAACCATGGCAAGGGCGTGGGCTATATTGTCAACCCTACCAGAAGGGGAATTAACCAAGATAAAGGATAAGCACGTTAGACAGTACCATAAGAAAGCCGACAAGTGATGGAAGCGAGTAATTCAACATGTCGTTTGGCAAGCGGGTAACTGCTACAAAAATCGAACTAATCAAGATAAGACGTTCACTTCAGGTAGGTAGAATGGTGCACAAAATATTAGATGACAAAAGAGAAGTTCTCTTGAAAAAGATAGATGAAATTATAGAAGAGGCAAATAAGGCACGTGGTGACATTTGGTCTCCTCTCAGTAATGTCTATTCTGCCGTATATGACTCTTATATGACGCTTGGAACAACTACGCTTGAGTCAATTGCCGATTCCACCCCCAGTATTATGGAAGTCGACGTAAATGTAAGAAGGATTGTAGACGTAAAGATTCCAACGCTAAGTGTTAAAACTAGAGAGGGTGGACAAGATCTCTCATACGGATTTACAGAGACCAATGCCTTTGTAGACAAGGCCGCAAGACTGATAAAGAATATGCTTCCAAAAATTTGCAAAGCAGCAGAATACGAAAATGCTATATTCAGCTTAGCCAAAGAGCTCGAACGTACGCAGAAGCTGATTAATGCTTTAGAATTCGTCATCATACCGCACTATGAGGAGGCTATTTCTTTTATCAAAGCTACGCTGGAAGAACGCGAACGTGAAGAATTTGTGAGGCTTAAGAAGGTTAAAGTAGTACTGGATCGGAAAAAGACGTTGGGACAAGTTTGAAGGTCATAGCGAGAAGGGTGTTTTAAAATGGGTTTTGACCAAATATCAGATTTCTTCGAAAAATCCCGCGAAAAATTAAAAAAAGAACATGATTCAATGATAGGGATGATAAAGGAAGAAATATCATCTATCAAAAAGAAAGCGCTACGGTAATAACTCTATCCTTATTTAGTGCCGACTGAGCTTCCATGATGGACTGATGAGTACTTGGACATACCCGCGAGTCTTTTTGTTCAGAACCTCCCATTAAAAGGACTAAAATGCGTCGTAGTCCAATGTAGAACAATTACTACCTTAAGATTCTAAATTTCTCGCCGATGGCTTATTTCCGTTATCAGCAATTATTTTGTTTTCAGAAAACAGATAATAATTCTTTATGTTGCAATTTATGATCACCTGCTAAGCTAGTATAGCCATACACAGAACCAGGTTCAGGATTCACTTCTCATGGCAATTGGGGCTGCCACGCTGAGTCCAATCC
>JALZOS010000069.1 GCA_030913755.1 Thermoproteota archaeon
AGAAGATTGCCCGTTGATATTGAAAAGCTAAAGGCTGATGTTAGCGATCAAAGCGTCTCTATTACCATCCCGGAAGAATCAACCTTGGTCGAAGGCATTCAGATAATAAAAAAGGCAATAGCAAACGATCTGTTCAAATACTTACCCACTTTTCAGAACATTAGATTCGTTGAAGAATATGTCAAAGCTGAGAAAGAGAATATAGAAGAAGAAAAAGACGCGGCAAAGGCTGAGAAAGAGAATATAGAAGAAAAAAAAGACGCGCCAAAGGCTGAGAAAGAGAATATAGAAGTAAAAAAAGACGCGCCAAAAAAGGTTTAGTAAATAAGATCTTAATAGATCCAGGGAGCTCAACGGCGGTATTGACGAATTTCAGTTTA
Organism: Thermoproteota archaeon; assembly: GCA_030913755.1. GTDB lineage: Archaea > Thermoproteota > Nitrososphaeria > Nitrososphaerales > Nitrososphaeraceae > TA-21. Next base: position 381 of record JALZOS010000069.1, read on the forward strand.
GAACTGCATCATGCACCTAAATCACATTTACAGATTTAGCTAAAGTCCTGGCCGAGTCGATATCCATTTTTACCTTCGTGAGAATGGTATAGCGATCAGGTCTTAAAGACTGTGCTATACGCAGTGCGTATACTAACTCTTCTTCTTTTACTTTAATTTCCTTGGCTGTTGTCGGGGCACCGACATTCTCTAACGTCTTTATGACCATCTCAAAGTCCATACCTTGTAATTTTGACATCATGATCGTTCCAATTCCAACCCTCTCACCGTGAAGACCACAATCATCTCTCGTTACGTACTCGAGTGCATGACTGAACAAATGCTCTGACCCTGAACAAGGTCTGCTGCTTCCCGCTATACATGATGCTACTCCAGCACTGATAAGAGCCTCAACTATCGTTCTTATATCGTATTCATTTTTCAAGGAGAATTTAGGCATCTCCGCAATTATTTTTGCACTCAACTGTGCAAGATTGGCCGCGTATGTTCCAAAATACTCATTTTTGTCGTCTCTGGCCAATTCCCAATCTTTGACAGCAGTAATTTTTCCGACAAGATCACCACATCCCGATGCATTTAGTCTATGTGGAGCTTTGGATATCAGATCTATATCAGCCAATACACCAATTGGTGCATGTGCCTTCAATGAATACGGCTTGTCGCGACCTCTTATTGATACGAAAGGACTTGAAATGCCGTCATGGGAAGCTGACGTAGGCACACTGATAAATGGAATTCGGAGGTTACTTGAAATCATCTTTGCGATGTCGACGGAGCGGCCACCCCCAATACCTATTAAGAAATCCGGATGACCCACTCGAATTTTATTCTGCAACGTCCTTAGAGCACCGATCGATGCAGATGGTGCAATATGCCAAGAATCAGTTATAGAACAACCATTCAAGACATTACTACATAGGTCCCCTACCCTTGATTTGACAATATTACCCGAAATGAGGCTAACTTTATTTACGTTCTCATTAAGATTTGCGAGGAATGATCCCAGCTCTGAAATTACCCCCTCACCAATTAGTATATTCCTTGGTAATTCCATGGAATGGGTTGGCTTGATCATTGACATATGGCCTACGCGCAGGCTTTATTTAATTTCTAACATTTTGTTTCAAATGGATCTCATAATTTCAAAGTAACCAGCCGATCTCTAGCAATAATCGAGAACGAAAGGTTATTTAGGTTCAAGCATGAACCACATGTGATATCTTCTGCTACAAGATATCAAATAAGTGAAATGTACAAAAATGTTTGACAGAGTTTCAGAAGGCCATTCTACAAACCAGAACATAATGGCAACAATCTTAAGACACCTCCCGTCTGAATCTGGGGTTACAAAGATTGAGTACGAAGGCCCCTATATAGGATTGTATACGAAAACCCCTAGGTATCTTCTGGAACACCAAGAACTGGTTTCCCAATTGGTGAACTCTATTAAAAAGAGGATAGTAATTCGAACTGATAATTCCATCAGATCTTCAGAAAGGATCACTAGACAGATTCTAAATTCAAAGTGCCTAACCAAAACAGACGTTTCAGAAGTTTTTTTTGACCCAGCATTGGGTGAAGCTACAGTCTTTGTAAATGACTTGAATGCACTGATCATGTTATCACAAATTGACATAGATTTGGCTGAAAAGACTGGCTGGAGAATGATGTTCAGAAGAAGACCAAGGAACTTCAAAATTTACAAGGAGATTAATGATATACTAAACAAAAGATCAGATGAACGTATCCTCTTTTATAAACAAATAGGAGAAAAGATATTCAGGTCTAAACTTGGAGGAGTAACCGAAGCGAACATCGTTTGTCTCGGAGGATTTAATGAAATTGGAAGGTCCGCAATACTTTTGATTACTCATGAAAGTAAAGTTCTCCTAGATTTTGGGATTAAACCTTACGAAAATGAAAATCTAAATTCAATTCCGCGGATAGACGTTTCTGGTCTAGGGATGAATGATATTGATGCTGTTGTAATATCCCACGGACATCTTGGACATTCGGGCGCCTTGCCACTCTTGTTCAAATATGGATATGAAGGTCCAGTGTATTGCACTGAACCTACGTTACCATTGATGATAGCTCTGCAACACAGATTTATTCTTACTCATAAAAACAGTTCGATTTATTCAAGAAATGACATAGACGATGTTATTCTCCATTCGATACCGATTAACCCAGGATTTGTTACAGATATATCACCCGATATTCGTTTGATGCTTACAAACTCGGGACATATACTGGGTTCAACATCAGCACATTTGCATATTGGAAATGGTGATCACAATTTGGTGTACACTAGTGATTTTAAGTTTGGAAGGACAGTTGCGCTAGATAATGCTGTATGGAATTTTCCAAGAGTTGAAACCCTGATTCTCGATAGTACTCACGGGAGCCGTGAGGATATTTTTCCGTTAAGGGAAGATGCGGAAATAAATCTCACCAATAGCATAAATTCCACTCTCGCCATTGGTGGAAGAATACTCATTCCTGTTCCTGTATTGGGATTATCACAGGAACTTTGCATTACTCTTGGAATGTTACGTAATGCAGGTAAGATCAATCCTGATAATATATTTGTTGAAGGAAGTATAATGGAGAACCTCGACTTTTACGAAATTTATACAGAATATCTATCCAAGAATTTGAAGCAAAGGATTTCAAATGGGGAGAAAGATCCCCTATTCACGGATTCTTTACTTCCTCTTGACGTGAAGCAGAATTGGAGTAAATCTATCGCATTGGCATCCTCATCAACTCTAGCTGATGGGGAATCACTCACGTTGCTGAGGCAGATTTCCGATGACCCGTCAAGTAAACTTATAATAATTTCTAATCCGATTCCATTTGCTCCTAGTGCCAGAATAATGGAAGGTGAGCGTGAAGTGAGTATAGGCAAAAAAGTCTTGGAAATCAAGTGTGCTGTGGACATTATTCCTGGGTTCAGTAGTCATAGTGACTACAATCAGATACTGGCCTATGTTAGCAGGCTTAAGCCTAAATTAAGAAAGATAATCACAAACCACGGCAGTGGAAATAGATGCCATGTCTTAGCGACTAGCATAAATAAAATCTTTAAGATTCAGACCCAGCATCCATCAGTCCATGAATCAATAAGGTTGCTATAATTTGATTTGGGCTTAAACGTGAGAAATGTCATCAGTTCTACAGCGTTATTTCAAATCATATGCGCCCTTCCAGATTTTTACGTTTGGCGGCGTGATAACAACCCTTTCCTCACCGAGTCTCGCAATATCGCCTCCAGATGACTTTACATAGCTGTACAATTCTTCTATCACCTTCCTTAAATTATCTATATCTTTATGAGCAAGCGGAGTCACTCTGATAATCAAGATAGTGTGTTTCCGGGCATCTTCTTTAATGCCATTAAGATCACTTATATCCCGTAGCGTTATTGCTTTAAGATAAATCGGTTCTTTTTGCATTTAGAGAAGATCATTCCTAAGATACGATAAAAAGAGTGAGCAATAATTGCCAAATAGTTATTCCGGTCAAATCTTTTTAACCTATGGGTTCAATTTCGATGAGAGTAATGCTCCCTACTTCTTTCATAATGCGAATCAATCCATTTATAAATCTGAAGAGTAAAGTAGAAGTTGGTCTAGGGACTTTGATTTTTGATCTCTTTGTAACTGCAGTGATCGGGATGTTCATAATTGGACTTGCAGCAGTAATGTACTATGAGAGTTTAAGTCCTAAACCCGGTTCTATTGACGAGACGAAAGCCGAGACTGCCAGAGAAATCGATTAGATGAATTCAGACGCCTTAGTATTAGAATCATTCAAGAATAATGGTTTTGATTCCTTAACAGAAATTCAAAAGAAAGCTTTTCCTGTAGTAAATAGGAGAGGAAATTGCCTCCTGGTGGCTCCCACTGGTTCTGGAAAGACTGAAGCAGCTGTGATTCCGATTTTCTCTTTAATGACTCAGGCTGATTCTTCGACAGGATCGATAAGAGCAATTTACGTGACGCCGCTCCGCGCACTGAACAACGATGTGTTCCGTAGGATTATCAATTATGCAAAAAAAATGAAGCTAGACGTACAGATAAGACATGGGGACACTACGACGAGTGCTAGACGAAAATTGATAACGAATCCTCCTGACATTCTTATAACTACACCAGAATCTTTGGGGGTCATTTTAACTAACAAGAAATTGTTACATTCACTAAAGGAACTGGAATGGATAGTAATTGACGAAGTCCATGAACTAATTTCAAACGAACGGGGCGCTCACCTAGCTTTAAGCCTTGAACGTCTTGAAGCCAACAGCACTAGTAATGTGGTCAGAATAGGTCTTTCAGCTACTATTTCAAACTTGGAAGATGCCGCTAGATTTGTCAGTGGCGTTGGAAGAAAGTGTGCAATTCTAGTTGACAAGACAATCCGTGACTACGATGTGGATGTAAAGTATGTGGAAGGGTCAATCAGCAACATTGCGCGCTTCATACTCAAATATATCAAGTCTCATAAAATTTCAGGGTCCGTATTATTATTTACAAACACAAGGGATGAAGCAGAATACATTGGTTCTGTTCTTAGGAATTTAGATGAGATGTCAACTGATGTACATCATGGCTCACTTTCTCGTGAAATGCGTGAGGATACAGAAAATCGTCTCAGATCTGGGATGTCGGGAATTGTAGTATGTACTTCGTCGCTCGAATTGGGTTTGGACATAGGTTCAGTTGAGTTAGTAATACATAATGGCTCTCCGAAACAAGTTTCAAAGCTCATTCAGAGGATAGGTCGCAGCAGACATAACAGTATGTCTTCAGCCAAAGGGCTAGTACTTTCAAATAACTATGATGATGTGATCGAATCTTTAGCTATAATGCGAAGGATGAAGCGTAGATCCTTGGAATCACAAATCCCACATGAAGCTCCTCTCGATGTGTTAGCACACCACCTTGTAAGCTTAATCATAAACAGCCCAGGTTCAAAATCACTAGTAGAGGCGTTCAACCTCTTTACTAAGGCATATCCATTTAAGGATCTTTCCTATACTGATCTCCAAAATGTAGCCAAGCTACTGAATACGTGTAGGGTTATTCGATATCACGATGAGGACCAGACTTTCAAGTCAGGAATGAAATCATACACTTACTATTTTGAAAATTTGTCTACGATTCCACATATCTTGAAGTTTGAGGTAGTGGATATGACAAGAAAAAGGAAAATTGGCACTTTAGATCAGCAATTTATAGGAGAATTTGGAGAAAAAGGAAATGTCTTTGTGCTTAAGGGATCACAATGGCGTATTATCAATGTAGACGAAAACAAAATGCAAGTTCATGTGGAACAAATACGAGGCTCCCCTATAAATATTCCTCACTGGGTAGGTGAGATGATACCTGTCGACTCTGAAACTGCAAAGGAAGTTGGTATGTTACGTAAGCAGATCTTAAATGATACAAAAATGGCGATCGTACCAGACTATAGTAACATATTAAAAAGTATCACTATCGTTCCTGACTCAAGGAACGTAGTTATAGAAAGTGTCGCTAACAAAAACACTGTTGTTGTGCACTGTACTTTTGGAAGTAAAGTTAATAATACACTTGCATCCCTTTTTTCCACAATAATTTCTTCACAGACTGGACACTTTGTTGAAACAAAGTCTGATCCTTACAGAATAATGCTCAGTTCTAGTGCTAGATTCGGCAAGAATCACATACAGAATATCTTTAGAGAGGAATACGATATAGGTGCAGTCCTGATTGCCTCCTTGACAGGGACGTATAATCTAAACTGGCGCGTGTGGAATGTTGCAAAGAAATTCGGAATTGTGGACAAGGCAGCTTCCTATGATAAGAGAATTGCACGCTTAATTTATGATAGGTATTCAAAGACACCACTAAGCGAGGAATCGCTACGCGAGTTAATCCACGACAAATATGATATTTCTCTTACTAATTCAATAATGAGAGACGTGCGGAACGATAATATCAAAATCCATTGGCATGATCTTGACGAATTCACTCCTTTAGCTGCCCCAATTACAGAACACAATTCAAAATTCACGTCATCGCCACTTAATATTGAACGCGGCATCATTGAACTTGTCAAGGAGAGACTCGAGAGCACTAAACACAGACTCATATGTATCAGATGTGGGAAGTGGGAACGCTTAATCGAAACTAAGCAGGTTGCAGGGACTCTATCCTGCAGGTTATGTGGATCAAGGTTAATAACGGCCACTTTCGCATCAGATTATGAATTGCCTAAAATAATCTTGAACAAATTAAAGGGGGCAAGCATAACCTCAGAAGAAAATCACAAATTCGAACGCGCATGGAAAGTAGCATCTCTTATAAACAACTTTGGTGAAAAAGCACTTTTGGTATTATCCGGGTATGGTGTCGGAGTCGATACAGCAGCTCGAATACTACGCAATTATGTGGATGATGAGGAAGTTTTTAAGAGTATCTATAACGCAGAGAGGCAGTACATAACTACCAGAGCCTTTTGGAAGGACTGATAGTCTGAATTAGGACATAGTCTTACTTTATATCGGTATTATCAAGTTCATGAGGAACTGTTATTATTGGAGCATAGTGATTATGATCCTCAAATTATGGGAACTAAACTGACTGGCTGTCGATTGAGATGAGATTCTTATTCTATTGGGCCGAAGTAAGACGACAGCCAGTATATCCCTATTATCAGGTTTTTAATATTTAAGTACTCTCGTGCTCTAATCTTTGGTATAAATGGACAAGTGGAATCAAGAACTAATTGATGTGATTGAGCGATCTCGGAATGTCATCAAGAGAGAGTCAAAAGCCGCATCAATGGCAACAAGTGGAATAAACAAAGCGCAGTTGATACACGACTTTCTAAATAGAAATTGAGTAACAGGTGGTAAAGGTACCTGACTGCCGGTTTGTCCTTTCGTACCTGGAGGAGTCATCGTCGATGGTTCCTCGGGTTTGCCTGGACCCTTTCCAAGTGATGACGAGGAAACGAGAGGTAGAGTCAGTCACTTGATAAC
>JALZOS010000074.1 GCA_030913755.1 Thermoproteota archaeon
ATATTGCAAGTAAAAAAATTCCCAAAAGCAAACATATCGCTACTTTCGGAACATCATAGACGTTTAATGTAGCCTGCTTTAATGAATACATTTAGTATCAAAATGTCACCCGAGTATATAAACTCTAGTCGATGGGACATACAATATTAAATAATGTCCTTGCTAAGAGACTTTGAAAAACTCGCCAAGAATTATTTTGAGCACGATTACTACAAAATCAATTAAACAATGTATGTGGTCTTGACTTTAAATCTAGATCAAATGCAATCCTAACGAAGCCGGGAAGATCGTGCGTTGCAAGAATTCTTTGTTCCAGTTTTTCCATTCAATTTTGATTTTCAAATGAGAAATATTTATTGAAATGGATCATTTGGTATTCGATCAGTAGCCAATACAACGAGTGGTATGTATGCTTTGAGCGACCAGTAAATACTCAACTGTAATGAAGTGGGTTTTCCAGGATCTTGTTGTTACTGTTACGATAGTTCAAAAATATTATGAAATCACGCCTTGAAAGTATTCATGACAACGGCGTAGAACCTACGAACCCCTGGAATTGTAAAGTTCCTAGGAATATAACCAGGGTGTTTTTGCTGATATAGTAGAAGTATTCCCTTCATGTTCATGAAATATATCGAGATCATATCGTGTTCTATACTCATATTCGCATGCTCAAATTTTTAGTTCCATTTAAGTAGTTGGAAACACAATTATCACACGAAAACTTTGCAAAAAAAAGTTGCATTAGTCACGGGGAGTTCAAGTGGAATAGGTTATGAGACGTCCTTATTGCTTGCTAGAAATGGATTTCATACTTGCGCAACTATGCGGAACACGGAAAAATCCGAATCTCTTCGCAAAATCGCAGAAAAAGAAAAACTTCCGATAAAGTTTCTTCAACTAGACGTAACTGATGATGATTCGGTAGATAGGGCGATTGGAGAGATCGAAAAGGAATTAGGGAAAATAGATGTTTTAATAAACAACGCGGGGTACAGTCTTGTGGGGGGTTTTGAAGATCTTGCCCCAGATGAAATTAGACAACAATTTGAAACCAATTTGTTCGGTGCAATAAGAGTTATACAAAAGGTCCTTCCTAGCATGCGAGCACGAAGGAATGGGATAATTGTTAATATTAGCTCGGGTGCAGGCATAGTAGGATTTCCATGTATGTCAGGTTATGTGAGTACGAAATTTGCATTAGAAGGCCTGAGTGAATCGATTGCGTACGAGCTTCTCCCATTCGGAATCAAAGTGATCATAATAGAACCAGGCGTTATTAAAACTGATTTTGTACGAAATTCTGTTACTGCAAAAAGAGCATTAAACGAAACTTCTGCGTATTTTGATGTTCTAGGGAAAATCCGTGAAAATCTCGTCCTTATGCAGGAACATGCTACTAGTCCAGTGGATGTTGCAAAGGTAATTTTTGACGCGATAAATCACAGAGAGCCTAATCTCCGGTACGTAGTTGGTAATGATATTGCTATGGTCGCCGAAGCCAAGAGAAACATGCCTGATGCTGAATTTCGAAAAATGATGATACAAGACATTCTTCGGGATTTGTCAAAGCACGACTGACGACAAGTCACCCAACTTATCCTAAACATCACTTTATCGACTGTTGCTGGGATTGGATCCGTAGAACTCTTGTGCAATGTTCCGTACTACTCGAAAAAAGGAAATCGAAATGAAGCAATCCGGAGAATGTTTCGCCCGTTTTATATGATGCCATCCGATACGGACGAAGCTAAAACAAAATTTGGAAAACCTATTTGAATAAGTATAGATTAGCTGATTCAAAAATTTACCCTTTAATATCCAGATACAGAAATGAAGAAATGAACCATTACAATGTCAGTCCTTATGGCTCCCTCTTGCCTGATTAATCGGCACATGAGTTTTGTTGGGTCGTCATAGGCATTAATTGCAGTGTCATTAAGATTCAGGTTGACGTTTCTGACTCAAGGACCTAAATCCTACTGATAAGAGAATCCTTAATAAATCAGATCATAAACATATTTTGGTTATCGATGCCTGATACCAGTCAATTAATTGTTCGAAGAATCAGGAATGGAACTGTAATCGATCATATTGAGGCAGGAAAGGCTCTTTTTGTATTACGCGTCTTAAACATAACGGGATTGGAAGGTGATGTAATAACCGTAGCGTTAAATGTTCCGAGTAGTAAACACGAGAAGAAAGACATTATAAAAGTAGAAAACAAGTACTTGGAGAAAGATGAAACAAATAAACTCGCGTTAATAGCTCCCCGAGCTACTATAAATATTGTCAAGGATTATATACTAGTAGAAAAACGCAGGATTCAGTTACCTGATGCGATCATTGGAATTTTTAGATGTCCAAATTTAAGGTGCGTGACAAATGGGGAAAATGTAAAGTCAGTGATTGAAATACTCGACAGAGATAGAATTCTTCTACGTTGCAAATACTGCTCTCAAACATTAACCATTGACGAGCTCCTACTTTGAACCGTTAATTTCCTAAAAGGCTATATTTCAATATACTTCCCAGCCTCCAATAGTCCACTCTAAATCGACTAAGTAAATGAGATGAAGAAATAATTCTGACAAGTCTCACTTTCATAGAGAAATATTTACCGCTATCGCCTCAATCAGTTACAGTAGAGAAAATGGAAATAAGCATACGTTAGTTTTAGCATGCCAAACTAAAAAAAGGGCCATCGGCCTTTGAATACTCAGATATACGTTTTGAATGATTTTTATATCAAAAATACCTTTGAGAAATAATTGGATGAGGAAAAAAATTCGAGGAAAGGAGTTAGGG
>JALZOS010000144.1 GCA_030913755.1 Thermoproteota archaeon
AAAGACGTAATCATTCAGGCAATGAGCATAGAAGACTTCTTCCAAGAAAGACTTGACATGCTGCCTATTGCATTCTTGATCTACTTTCAAAAAGTTATCATTTATACCTTTTACATGTAATTTCTCCATTTCCTTACAAATGACGGATTTTAGGAAGTTCGGTGTTCTCGAAATATCTAGAAGTACAGCCATTGGTAAGGACTTTACTTCGTCTGATATCTGGTTTTTGTTCAGAAACAATTTTGGTACGTTGGCAAAAATATGTTGTGCCAAACATTGAGCAAGTTAAAAAAATAATCCAATATTGGTCAAAAAATACCTCAACTTCTAGCAGAACGCTTGCCAGATTGATTTTTGGATTTTAATTGAAGTATTCAACAAGTAGAGGATTGTAACTGTGTTCATTTCCTTTTGATTCTCTTAGCTTCTATGAAGTCCAGAAAGTAAAAAAGATAGCAGCGGTCATTTACTTTAATTATCCAAGGAATAAACGATTCATTCTTCTTATTCTTAATTGTTATTTCATAACCTGACTTTTCAAGAACACGTCGGAGTTTGGTGGGGTCGATGTCCGACTTAATTTGTTCCTTGTTCCGATCATATGGATCCGCGATAAGAAGTTTTCCATTAAGTTTAATCAATCGATTGAATGACAGAATTGTCTCCTCTAAATCGACTCTTCCAATAATATTTAAGGCTAGTATGACATCAAAGAAATGTAACTCGAATGGCATTTTACTCGAATCGCAAACTAAGAATTCAACATTTCTGATATCTTTCTCTTTCATGCGTCTTCTAGATTCGGTGACGAAAGAGAAAGACCTGTCAATTCCAAATACGAATGAGAATTTACCTGCCATCATGAGAGACGCCGAGCCCACAGAACAACCAACATCCAATCCGACTTTGTATATATTATTCTCCGTTAGATTTGCAGCCTTCCTATATATTTCGTCAGGTTTAATCTTCCACCTCAACATAGAAAGGAATCGATCTTCCAAAGAATAACCGTAATGTGTCCACAAGTAAGGACGGAACCAATCGTCCTCTTCATACCTATTCTTGACTACTGGTGATCCAATAAGCCTCATCCCTTCTTCTTTAAGGAATGTTCTTAATTCTGGTGATTTGGAATCTGAAATCCATCTGCCAAAAGTTTCAATCCTTTCATTGGCATATTGACTGAAATTTTCTACTATTATAGCAACTCCCCCGATAATTGGGAATTTTGAACGACATCTGTTACAATTGAGAATTCCTTCGACACAGTCGTCATTTTCTTCAAGAAATGACTCGATTGATAGTTTTGTCTTATAAGTGTGATTGATGCAAATCAATTTATCAACAACATTAATTTTCAACTTTTAGTAAACTCACCGGCTCTCTAATAAGAACTACCAAGTTTTTTGCGACATCGATCCAACATACTATGTAGCGGATAATTTGTTTACGATAACAAATATGGCAAATTCCCCCTTCGTAATAGAGAATATTTGGCTTATGAAAAGTGGTTCTTTGGCTTATGAAAAGTGATTATTATGAAATACCGATCATAGGATATAATTACATAAACAGATTTTCTTACCGCAACAGATACACTTGCTTGATTTAACTAGGGGACAACGCTTGTTATGTGTTTCACACAATATAATTCTTGAATTTATTGATTCGTTACTGTCCAAATCCACATATACTACAGTGCGACAGGCTTGATTAACTTACATACAACAATTTTTGACGAAGCCAGCTAAAAAAAATACACCGGAAATAGACAGCTGAAATTGGTACAGGTAGATAAGTCCACAATGACTCTAGAAAAAAGAATCTTCGTTCATCTTCTTAACTTACTTTCACGGATCTCTTTTGATGCACACAAACGATACATCCTCTTGTATGATGCCTGGATTTCATTATTATTCATGAATTGAGCTTTCATTTCTCTGACCTTCCTTTCAAGTTTATTATAGTCTTGTGACTTTATCATGCTGAACAGGTTATTTGACTCTCTAATGAAACTCTTGAGGTAAGACCATAGTTCGGTGTTTCTTATCAGGAGAGAAGAAATGAGTACAGGTTCATCGCTTAAGATACTGTGAAACAATATGGATTGAAACGAGAAAGTCGTTCCTGAAAACTTCTTAAGCTCAGGAAAGTTATCTTTTGATATGACCATAGCTAGTACCAAGTTTGCATAATAAACTATGCCAAGAATGAGTGCCATTAACTTGTCGTGATAAGAGGCATCATTTATCACCATGATCTTCGCATCACCTAGAATAGACCGTAATCTTCTTTGTTCCTTCTTTATTTCCCTCACTGGCACCAACAAGATCTTTGAGTCAATCAAGCTCGTTGCCCCTGGGCCGAACATTGGATGGATAGATATTGTGACGATAGACCTTCGAACTTTTGACAACGATTTGACAGTGTCTTTTTTTATTGATGCGATCTCTAATAGTGTTGATCTCGGTTTCATCATAGAAGCGCATTCTCTGACCATAGAAGACGTTGTACTAACT
>JALZOS010000150.1 GCA_030913755.1 Thermoproteota archaeon
GTTCCTAGCTTTTTAACAGCGTTCTTTTAGAAAGTAATTATTTAACATTAAAATCACGAAATATATGCATTAGTCTGTTAATTGCCTATAAAATCTTGCTATTGTCATAAGAAATTGGTTTTGCTCATAACGAGAGCATATGCAATCACGCATGTACTACTCAAGACCATGCTTCGAAAATAATAATGACCTTCCTATGAAATTCGAAGTAATCATTATTTTCAAGGAATGTTTGAAAATGATGGTAATGTCATGAGCCCATTATATTGGGCCAGCTAAGGTGTGTCTTTTCATACATTTTTTTATTATTATTGTCAATAATTAATCATAGGACGAGTTCGTCGATGGATTTGTATTTAGGAAGATCCTACTTGGCAGAATGCCTGAAAGGCTTATAGACGGTCAAAGTAATTAATTTGTCCGTGCAGTATCATAAGGCATCGCACATCGGATACGAACGGTCGAAAGAGGCACAGATGAAGCTATTCGATTACACAGGTTTTGCTATGTTAACGTACACTATCAAGGAAGGCCAAAATGGATTTGCACCAGTGGGGGACGAAATGTTGTTGGCAAGAATTAAAAGAGAAAACCAGGCGATGTTATTCCTATGTGATATTGATGGATACGCTAAGGCCCAATCGAAACCTCTTCCGTTGGAAAAGGCTAATGAAATATATCTTCAGATGTTGAATGACGGATTTAGTGAGTACAAGGGAGAAATCAAGACTGTATCGTGAACGTGATATATAATGAATTCTTAAAAATAGTTGTTAGAATTCGTATTTGCTTTCTTCCGACGATTTGATTAGACTAGATGATGTAGGTTCTTTTAATCTGACGGATAACGTGGTACCATCGTTTCAATGTACCATACCGACTAGGAGATTATTTTTGCACGCGGCATTTGAATTTCAGAATTGGCACCGACATAGATAACGTAAAAATACTCAAATCTTCAAGTGTACTAAAATCATGATGCTGTAATTGTTACGGCACGTCCGCATCGAATCATCAATATTTTAGTGTTATACGGTGATTCTTGTTCCAATCGAGGATTTGTTTAGAATAATATCTCTGAGTGTATTTACATCAGATTCAGTGACTATCGTTGGAATTCTAGATCGTTCTATTACTTTTAGTGCTATGATATCCATGAGATCATACGTTCCGGCTTGGCTTTTCTCATTGCTAAGCAACCGCATACATTGTGCTACGGATATGTCTGAATATAATTTAGCATTTGAGTTCTTATTAGGATCGGAGTCGTATATGCCGGAAACATCGGTAGCATTGATGAATCTATTTGCTTTTACTTTTTCGCATATAAGTGCAGAGGTTGCATTGGTACTCTGGCCTGGATAGAGACCACCTGTAATTATTATTCTGTTAAATTGAGAAGCTATTGCAACTTCTTCCAGTGTTTCAGGAATTTGAGGATATGCTCTATTCCCTAAGGCTATTGCGAGTAGCATAGCATTCAGGCGAGATACATTTATTCCCAACATATCTAACGTCGACTCATCTGAGCCCAAGGACCTCGCCAAATTTATGTAGTGTCGAGCGATTTTCCCACCTCCTGTAACCACTATGAGTCGGATTTTATGATCCAAATCTAATAGAAGTTCAGCGTATTTTTTGAGGGTGGATACTTTAGTGTTGAGGTTGAAGAGACTCCCGCTTAATTTTATTACAACTATTTCCTTTTCGCGATTTGACATGTCAAAAACCATCACCAATCCTTGATCCTTCGTCTCCAAATACCTTTCTCGCAGCAATTGTTACCTTCTTTCTGTTCTCTTCATCAGTATAGACTCTCAGCATATCCAGATGACCAGATATGGAATTAATCAGGGGTAACTGTGATACTGGTGTTCTTAATGCTTCTTCTTCCCCAACTAACAATATCGACCTCATTTCTTGTTTGTTAGGAGCGAGTGGAACTGAAGAAATACCCGACACGTCTATAAATACACGATCGCTTTTTACTTTTGCAATCTCCGCTATCTTTGAACTTACGTCGGTTATTTTGTCCCAGTTCAATTTATCCTTCAACCGTTCCTTCTTTTGGATGAACCTCTCATAAACGCATTTTAGCAATTTTCTTTCCAGGTAATTCCTTGCTAACTGCCGTGCAAGAGGATTACCCTTGGAGGAAAGGATCTTTGTGAGGATATTTTCATCAGTTAGACTCAGATAATTATCTAAGCAGGTAACACTGAAACTAATGGAATCGTACGCTAACAAGATAGAGTGGAGTAACATGACCTCAGCCGATCTAACGGTCTTGTGAAAATATACGGCCTTGAACATCTCATACCGTGATATTAACATAGCTTCGAAGGAATACAGTGCAGAACGGTGGAGCCCAATGTTTGATCCGTCTAGAACTCTAAACGAATTTATGATTCTATTATAATCAATCCTGCCATACTCTGCCCCAGTAAATAAACTATCACGTGGGAGATAATCCATCAAGTCTGCAGAAAGACTTCCGACCATGATCTCGTTCATAAACTTTGAACTGGACTGACCAGATGAAAGATCACCAATGCGTTTCGACGAATATCCGTAATAGTTTAGTACGTCATTAATCTCAGTCTGACGTATTATTTCCCTGCCTATTGTTTCGTGGTCTTTATTAGTTTTAATCTTGATTACCTCTTCAGACAAATGAGAGAAAGGGCCATGACCCACGTCATGCAGTAAGGAGGAAACACGCAATTCTTGAATACAATCAGGGTTTGGCAACATATTTAATGAAAAAAGATGTTCTCCTGCTAATCCTGCAACGTGCATAGCACCTAGTGAATGTTCAAATCGAGAGTGCTGTGCGGAAGGATAAACAAGATGTGCACCCGCCAATTGCTTTATACGTCTTAATCTCTGAAAAGTCGGAGTGTCAATAAGATCTCTTTCTAGTTCTGTAAATTGAATATATTTATGAACAGGATCGGTAATTTCGCCAATATACTTCATTGAATGCACTTGTGGGCCCATGACGGAATTAAATCTTGACAAATTTCAATACCATGTCAAGTATATCCCTACTTACTTCTTCCTTTGATCTTTCTCCATTTATTGTCTTCCAATTAAAAAGTTTGGCGAGTTTTTTATAATTTTTATAAACATTCTTAAGAAGATCTTTATCGTTTTCAAAAAGATCTCCCATGTGTTGGGATCTTGATTTTGAGATGGTAGGTCGTATTTCAAGCACGATACAAAGGTCTTCCTTTGGTAGTCCTCTGTCTAATGTCAAAAGCCAATCCAATTCCAAATTCTTTGATACCCCATATACCAGGTTTGAATGATAATATCTGTTCATAACCAAAATGGTTCCATTGGATAACATTCTATCGATAACTTTTTTTCTTTCCCATCGATTTGCTGAGAGAAGCATAAGTTTTGCTTCATCTGGATATTCACGCTTTCCGTCGAGAAAAGACCTTATCTCTCTCCCAATAGATGTGGAATAATGCGGGAAATCTAATGAAGCACATAGTTTTCCTTTATTTCTAAGAGCAGTTACAAGAACTCTAGATTGTGTCGTTTTTCCGGCCTTATCCATGCCTTCTATAACTACAATCTTTCCATTACGCAATTAATTTTATCAATCATTTGCCAAACATAAAAGGATGTTGAAACTGAAATCTCCGCTCTCTCAATATTAGAAACTTAGCCAACACGAAGAAAGCCATCTTGATGCGTCACATGATTATTACTGTATGTAGATTGTGATTTAGTTCGGTATCAAAAATAATTGCAAGATGCTATTATCAGATTTTCTTAGGAGATTATATTCAAGTTTGAATAAGAAACTTGTATGCGCCCGCAGACCGATGTTTCTAAAATTCGAAACATTAATGTCCACATGGCGAGATTTAATATTATGATGGGGTATTCATTTAGGAAGCAGAGTACGTATTTCAACAGAAGAACATGAAATGGCTAGGTATAGAACACAAATAAAGCAAATTTAATTCGGCATTTAGTTCAGCATTTTGTTTTGTTAACCCTAATGTCATGCCACGTTATTGTACAATAATGAAGAATAACATATTCTACCATGAAAAAGCGGCCGAGAGCGTTTGCGAAATTTAATGTTTCATCATGCGGATAATATGGATTCTAAATTTGTATGCTCTTGTCATCTAGTCAGAAAGTAGACGTTTATTGTAATCATCCTGTACATTCAATATTTCCTCGAAATTCTCCCGTCCAGCCATTATTAGAGTTGATTTGTAAAGTCCCCGTCGGTCCACATAATCCGGTAAGAGTAACCCCTGATGGGATTTGTGTGCCGCATAAGTCATCAGATGTTTCTGTGCCCTCGAGATCAAAACCCTGATCCCCTACATTCCCCCCACTTAAGTACCCTGCAGTATAGAGCGTTCTAGAACTTGACCCATTGTCTGATGTAATCTCCCAACTCCCATAAACTGGGACTCCACTCATGAATGCGGAGAACGAAAGGTTACTCTGAAATGAGGCAGAACCAGTTCTGCAACTAACATCTCCAGACACGCTTCCTGAAGCGTCACTACCAGAAGCTACATTCGAAATTGAATTCGATAACAATACATGAAAAAGAGGCAATAATGACAGGAAAAACAAAAATTTTGATTTCATTGCCTTAATCTACAGACTTTCTGTCCCAATATTATGATTTATATTTTGTGGATTCTCTTCCTATATTTTGGTTTCAAGAAAATGATGAAACTCATGTAATGGTCTTCGAAGGCATTGTCATCAAATCATTGCGGAGGCGGGAAGGTATAGAACTTTTCAGTAAAATGAACCTTGAAGTGTTAATGACCTTCTCCAGAGTTACTGTTATAACAGACCTGATTTTACCAGGGTGGTAAAATCAACTGGTGGTGGTTTTTTCGGTTTAAGAAAATTGAACTGGACTCAGATCCAAACTATATGTCATAATGTATATCACTCTTGCTTATCATTAATGCTCATCTAAACTTATATAAAATTTCTATATTACTTGATCAATAATATTATAATTTTTATATTTCTCCTCACACGTTTTTTATATTAGTACAAATAATATTGTTATATTACTAACATTGTGTTATTATAGTACATCGTCGAAACATAGTTCGACTAATATGGCACAAATGCCGGCTCTGATACCAAAAGAAGTAGAAATCCAGAGACTAAAGAAGATCTATATCATGGTTATAATGCTGGGATCAATCG
>JALZOS010000166.1 GCA_030913755.1 Thermoproteota archaeon
TTGTGATACTGACTGTAAGAACAACTACCAAGAAGACATGACTCCACTGCGGATTAAACAACGTCCAGACAAGCTTGCATTAGTCAAGGCTTAGGATGGAATTTGGAAGTACTAAACAAATTGGAACGTGAGACCAGTCTAGGAATTAAGACGACAAAGTATAAATTCTCAAATTAAACAAGAACTCCACTGCCCTAAAAAGAATAAATATCCAGACCAATTCACTATTGTGGGTCAGATTTCATTTTTGAATCGAAGAAATGTTGAAACAAATCCACTCACAGAACAATTTAGCTCTTATTTATCACGAATCGACGACTCTTTAGCCCGTGAGCTGGATCTTTACTCTTGGTCTGAATTTTACGCACCTCTTCGGTATGCTTCCGATGGTGGTAAGCGCATAAGACCACTAATACTTGTTCTCTCATCAGAATCAGTCAGTGCTGATAAAAAAGAAGGATTTGAAGACAATAGAGAAGAGATTTTTTTAGCCTCCTCGGCCATCGAATTATTACATACAGAGTCTGTAATTCATGACGATATAATAGACGAAGAAAACCTAAGGAGGGGAAAACCCTCATTTCATGTAAAGTACGGATACAATAGTAGTATTCTCACTGCCGACTTTGTCCTCGGGATTATACTCAACATAGGCTCAAAAATCGATAGTCCCAAGGTATCTGCAGAGCTATCAAAAGCCGCAACCAAAATGAGCGAGGGAGAAATGATGGAAATAATGTTAGCCAAAGACCCAAGACTAAAGGAAGACGATTACATAAAGGTGGTTGAACATAAGACTGCATCGCTTTTCGAAGCTGCGGCGAAAATTGGAGCACTCTTGGGATTTGGCCTTGAAGATGAGATCCGTGCCATGGGAAGTTTTGGTCATCTTTTGGGAATAGCTTATCAGATCCATGACGATCTATTAGATTGGAATAATGAAGACAGACTGTTTAATATGCTTGTGAAAAACAATGAACAATCAGTAGAATTCGTTGCGAAGATGGAGAAGTTATTTCTTTCTTATTCTAACAAGGCAAAAAATGAGCTAAGAAAGGTTGCGGATTCTATCTCAAAGAAGCACCTAGAACATTTGACTGACTTGACATATATTCAGGTCTAAAATTAAGAGAAAATAAAATATGCTCTTTCAAGTAGACCACATTTAATGCGAATATCCTAATTCCTAGCTGTACGCCGTAAACCTGCTTACATAACTGAATTTAGATTCTTTCTGGGACTCATAATTTCGAACGCTTTTATTTCTTATCCATGGTCTTGTGGCTTTTTATTCAACATTCTCACTGATATTAAATTTTTTACCTCATTCATCTCTTCCTCTTCAGGGATTCTCACATAATTTGATGTAATGAAACTAAGACATGAAGTTAGAATTTCACAATAGACAAATCCATAAATGAAATCAGTCTCGCTAGTGTAGGTCAATCTATTTTCCTTATTGCTCTGACGAATCATGCTTGCAACAACAGGAATCATTGCTAGTTTTTTGTCGATCAGTTGTTCAATAAGCGCCTTAGTGGTTGTGTCTAGTGACATTTACATCCTCGGATCGCCTAAGTGGTCATTTAAAGCTAATTGCAGTAACACATACGAAATAAATCACACGGAGGATTGAAGCCGCCAATCATTTGCAAAACATCAGCTTGATTGCAGACGAACTTGCCCTACAACCGGCAATTAAAATTAGTAGGCGTGGTCGTCATTTTTGTGTTTTTTGAGGTCAGGAAATTTTGAAAATGTCCTGTCACACTTTTCACACTTCCATTGATGAGCTCTGGCCTGATTGAAAGTTTCGAAAGTCTTCTCCCCATTTATGTACCTGCCGGTCTTATGATCGTACATAGATGGATTATAGTGGACTTTGTACTTTATCGAATTTGGCTGCAACTCAACTCAAAGGAAAATAGGAGTCCGTGCCTTATATATTAATATGTTACTGTACTTAGGATTATAGAGTAAAAAATGACCATAGTTTTTAACCTGTATTTTGGATACCGCTATACTTATAGCACAGAGATTAGGAAAAATACTATTGTTCTCTAGGGTGTCAGATATCTTGTCTTCGATCAAGGACGGTTCTATTTTAAAATTTAAGGACAGAGAAAAAGCGGCACATACACTAGCGTCAGTTCTGAAGGATTCTCTAAAAGGCGTTTCAAAAGAGGACGTAACTGTGATTGGAATTCCCCGTGGGGGTGTGATAATGGCCCAAGTAATAAGCCAGAAAATCGCAGCTCCTTCATTTGACATAGTCATATCACGAAAATTGTCTGCACCACACAATGTAGAATTAGGAATAGGTGCCACTATGCAAGACAGTACGCTTTACTTGAATGATTATGTAGTAAATGCATTAAAAGTATCCCCTGAATATATAGAGCAGGAGAAACAAAAACAAATTGAAGAGATCAAGCGACGAGAATCTTTATACAGAAACAGTGCAAGAAGGTATGAAATTAAAGGAAGGATTATTGTCCTTGTTGATGATGGAGCTGCAACCGGTGCTACACTAGTTGCAGCAGCAAGATGGATAAGGAAACAAGAACCTAAGAAATTGATAATAGCAATTCCTGTTGTCCCAAGAGAAACTCTGGAACTTTTGAAGAAAGAGGCGGATCATGTAGAAGCTGTGATTATCCCAATCACAACTAATTTTAGATCGGTTGGTCAATTCTATGAAGATTTTTCGCCCGTTACTGATGAGGACGTAATGAAGATAATGAAGGATCAGAAATAATAGTCTATTTTTACAAATTAATTTTCTTACTTTTCACCACGTCAGTGGAATAATTCTACCCCTATTGATAAGGGTGAACAATTTTGATTTTGGCGCATGTTGGGTATGTCCGAGAGATGGGTTAGAAAGTAGCATCTATTCAACAAGTCGTGTTTTGCTTTTGTTATTCTAATTCTAGGTAATAAACCCACAATTCAAAAAGGACCTTTGTTTCTATCTGGGTGTTATTGATATTGCATGAGCTAGTTGGGATAACGCAGGCACTGAATGTGAAGCAAATTCTAGAATAGGTCCATGCCAT
Source organism: Thermoproteota archaeon (assembly GCA_030913755.1). GTDB lineage: Archaea > Thermoproteota > Nitrososphaeria > Nitrososphaerales > Nitrososphaeraceae > TA-21. The sequence continues at coordinate 3,060 of JALZOS010000166.1, forward strand.
ATGCCAAAACCGACCATGAATACCATCGCAAATCCTAAGACAGCTATCATAGATCTCGGTTCCTTAACCCGGCTCATATCTGGACCTTCCTCCATGTACATCTTCCGCATAATCCACGCGTAATAACCGAGGGAAAGGGCGCTATTAAGTACGGCGGCTATTGCAAGGTACGGTCCCCACCACACGGTTTCGCCAGTATTTATAGCGGCCCCAAATAGTACTAGTTTGCTCCAAAATCCATTTAGGGGAGGTACTCCGGCAAGTGCAAGAAGAGATATCGATAGCGCAATTGCCGTAATGGGCATACGACGTCCAAGTCCTCTGTACCTTTCTAAACTGTAACCTACAAGAGCCGTAGCTACTGCTGCGGCTGCAATGAACGCTGCAGACTTCATTACTGCATGATTCATTATATGGAAC
>JALZOS010000198.1 GCA_030913755.1 Thermoproteota archaeon
GTAAAGATTGTATGATTTACTATTGAAAACTGAATGAACTTAATTTCGTATTTCTTGATTACTAAGAAATATGATGATGTACCAATGATAGTATTACCCCAAGACACCTCAATAATTAACACCATTGAAGCAAAACTCAAATCCAATCAATGATGATAAACCGGCAGCTACCGCATACCTATACTTCTTCCTGTAACAAAACGTTTGACCTATATTCTCTGTATCGCCTCGACGCCTGGCATCTCATCTCCTGCAAGGAACCTTAGCGTTGCCCCGCCACCCGTCGAAACATGGGATACTTCACTTTCAGATACTCCTGCTGTTTTCATTGCCTCAAGGGTATCCCCCCCGCCGGCTAATGTCTTTGTTCCTCTCCAAAATGCAAGTGCCATACTTTTTGCTATGTTAATAGTTCCATTTGCGTATTGACCTATTTCAAACATGCCCATGGGCCCATTCCAAAATACCGTACCAGATCCACTTCCTCCTACCTCTGCTGAGTAGCGTCTTGAAGTGTCATTGCCTATGTCATAGGCAATCATCCCGTCAGGTATGTCCCCCTTTACCAATGAAAAAGAGCTGTCAGTCGGTGATGAGGAGACGATGTGGTCATTTGGAAGCAAGATCTTGTCCCCGTACAATTTGAGGGCTTTCGTGACCCACGCGAAATGTTCCTCATCGATTTGTGAATTACCTGTCTTTGTCCCCTTGGCTTTTAGAAATGTGTAAGCAGCCGCACCACCTACAAGTAGCTTGTCTGCCTTGGGAAGTAAATTCTCAAGAGCACCTATCTTATCTTTAATCTTTGATCCTCCCACTACGACCGTGAAAGGCTTGTGTGGTTTTTCTTTTATCATCGAAAGATATTCTACTTCTTTTTTTAGACTGAATCCTGCCAACCTAGTATCAAAGTATTCCGTAGTCCCGTAAGTAGATGCATGTTTACGATGAGATGTACTAAATGCATCATTGACATATATGTCAGCTAAATCTGCAAGCTTTCTACTAAATCGGGGATCATTGTTCTCCTCTTCTTGATGATATCTTAAATTTTCAAGAACTAGAATATCTCCAAGAGCAAGCTTTTTTATCTTACCCAGAACTACATTTCCAATACAGTCATTTACAAATGATACTCTTGAATTTCCTAATATCTCCCCCAGTCTTTTTGCAACAGGCTCAAGAGATTTTGTTTGGTCAAGGGACTTTGGCCTGCCCAAGTGAGAAGCTAAAATTACCTTTGCGCCACGCTTAGCCAAATATTCGATTGTTGGAATGGCCATACGTATCCTGTAGTCCTCTCCAATGACCCCGTTGCTGACACTGACGTTAAAATCAACCCTCATGAACACGCTCTTCCCATAATATTGAAGATCATCCAAGTCTGAAATTGATCGAAGCATGACTATTTTGTCAAATATGCATATTGTGAGTGGTTGAATAAACCTTCCTTCATTCCAACGAGAATGCAATTGACAGTATTTCTAACTACATTGCAATTCTTCATCCACCATCCAACACGCAACTTGAAGGGGATGAAGAGGGCATCAATTAGATAACTAGATGAATTAGGTATAGATGTTGTTATCAGATTTCGTTATTTCTATAGTAACCTTGTCGCCAACCTTTATGCCGATGTCTTCATACTCTTTCATACTGATCTTGAACGTTGGAGAGTCAGTAGCTCCTCCTCCACCCATCATTCTAGAGATGTTCCCCATAGCTTTGGGCAGATTCTTCATAAGGTCCTCAGGCGAGGAGAATGCCATCACATTAGACCCTAAGGGATTCACTTGTTTGTCACCTTTGTACTCACTCGGATCACTAAACCCTACAAAAACATAAGGACTCCCATCTTGTGCCGCCTCAATGCGAGCTACAATGAAGTCTTTCTTCATACTGGTCATGAACAATAAGGCGGCAGCACAATATAATATCTTTTCCTTGAGCAGAATGTCTACAAATGACTTGCAGTACCTAGCCTAGATCAGCTGTAGGGTCTACCAATATTGCTTTTGGAAAGACGGACATTTTTTTCATAGAGTTCAATTCCTGTAAAATTTCTTTCTAGAACTGAACAAACTATCCCGCTGGTTCCTCTACCCATGAAAGGATCTAAAACCCAATCGCCCTTTTTCGTACAAAAATTTACAATTATTTTAACCAAATCTTCAGGAAAAATTGCAAAGTGTTCATTGCCGTGATGGGCCTTCGTCGGAACATCCCAAACATTACCTGGATTTTTACCTAAAGGGTTACAAACTGCAAATATAGGATAGTGCCTATGGTCTCCAATTCTCTTCCGCGTTGCGTGACGCTTAAACTTTCTGTAACAGGTCGGACAATATTTTTCAGGATCATAACCAAAAGCCAAAGAAATTTCACTCGTGGTTGGCAGATCCTCATATAGAGTACTCAAATTGGCATTATTGATCGTCTTTCGTATCTCCAAAATCCTATCTTTGTTTGGCTTTAGACTACTGTATTGAATCAAGTCTTTGGAGGGTGTTTTATTCCTGGCCTCGCGTACTTCATTACCCAAGATCCGAATCCTGTCAATATTCGCGTAACAATTTTTGTTCTTTGAAAAAAATAATACGAATTCGTAAGCCTGTGACAAATTATTTGTAGAACCACTTGAAATAAAATTCTTCTTATACCAAATGATATCTTCCCTAAATATGAATTTCTGGTTTACCAAGTTACTCGCCAATCTATGTGGTATCATTAGTTTACTACCATCACGACGTGTATCTCCTATTACAATCCAAAGACTACCATCATCTGTTAACAGGTCTCTAGCCTTGGTAAAGATCCTAGTCAATTTTTCTATGTATGTTTCGGGATCTCTTTCCTGTCCTATTTCGCATGTACTACTGCCGTAATGTCTCTGCCCATAATACGGGGGAGAGGTAACTAATAGGTGATATTTTAGAGCATATCTCTCATCTTGGCTTAATTTTTCCAGCATCTCCATTGCATCACCCGTAAAGAATTCCGCAATGGCCATGTCTTCGAAATATGTACGGAACACAACGATTTAAGTGAATTACGACCACTCCTTATCCGAAAAATAATGCGTCTTAATTACTATATAGGAGTACATTAAATAAGTTTTTTTTCTGTAATTATTTTTTTTCTGTAATTATTTTTATTCTACAACCTCAGTAATATCTAACGACTGCACAGACTTTCAAAAATCCGTAAAATTACAAAATAATTACGTATTAACGTACACCTAAGAGATTAACTCTGATAACATGCATTTAAGATATGAAGAGAGCAGATTCCATTTTCGCAATTTCAGGACAATGGAAAGTAAAGTACAAATATCGCTATCAAACATGCAGAGAACAATTCTACTAAATGGGAGTAAAATCGGATGACACTGACTAACCTGAGAAGATATTCGATTTTACTCTCAAAAAATTTCGGTAAGTTCGAACATGTTAATGACGTATCGCTAAGGAAAAAAACCAGTAAAAACACGGTTTCTTTATGGATGCGAGATTCTGTCCCTTCTGCGCAGCAGAACGATGGGCTATAATCCATGATAAAAAAACTTTGGAACCTTGGAAATTCTTACTGAAGATCAGAATACAGCGTGGGAAATATTTGAACGTACCAACAGTCAGCTTTTGAATGCTAAATATGACAGCGGTAATACAGAGTTCTCTTCTATAGTAAGAGCAGATAGGGATTTAATCCTATTAATAATTGAGGTGAAGAAAGTATTGGGGCTAATCCTCATCAGATCATACCCTGTTTATTAATAGAATCT
>JALZOS010000215.1 GCA_030913755.1 Thermoproteota archaeon
CTATAGATTTGTTATCAGGATTTTCGGTCCCTGTTCCTAACTGAGCAGCAGAAATTCCGGTTATCCCAGATATTTCTTGTTTTATACCATTGATCGATGTTTCCACATCTGTTACATTCGATTTGGCTTCAACCTTCTCATTCAGAGATGGGAACATACTCATGACATTATCAACTTCGGTTTTCATTGACTCATTAAGCATGGAGGATGTCTTATTGAATAACGAATCTGCTCTTGATATGAACCCCCTTGCATCCTGATATTCAACTATTTCCTTTATAGCCCCGTCTTTTACACCTTCCTCGTATTCTGCGTTTGCAGTATCAAGTAAGTTGGAAACCACTACCAGGTTTAATGTACTATTATCCTCTGGGACAATGAGTTTAATTGCCTTGTCTAGCATCTCATTGACTTTACCTGTCTCTGCTATGAACTGAGACGAGTCTAATTTTGGTACGTTCTTCGATAATTCATTCAAAGATGTGACTAATGTATTATTCATATTACTATCAGCGGTAGCGAGTTTTACTTCTATTAAATCATATAATTCCGCTATTGGATGAAGCACATGAGCTAGGGTTAACGTATCATTTCCCTCTTTTTTGTTTGCCACGGCCTGTTCAAGATGTCCTTTCATCTGTTCTATATTTGACACATATTCTACCGCTTTGTCATCTGACTGGGCTGCTGCGAGATTAAACGATGTTGGTTGCAAGGCTACAAAAAGAAAGGCCACGCAGCTTGACAGCGCAAAGGTATGGAATCTTGAATTACTTAAAGTGATTCTCATCATGATTAGGACACCCTAATTAGAATGACCTATTTAATCATTAACCAGATTTTCGAATTAGAGAATAATCAATTTCTAATATTATGCATCATGGCAGCATTCTCCACGAGGTACCATATTACCGTGTGGGCATCTTGTTGGATGCTTAAGGAGGGTACATAACGCATTTGTGAAAACAGGTTTCATGTGATGCTCCACGCCGCATACCATTTCTTCGTCTATTTCTATTTTCAGAGAATTTTTCATCAAAACTTCTAAGAGTCTGGTATTTCTCATCATGTGCTTTCCTATCTTTTCTCCTCTTGAGGTCAATTCAATAAGATGATTGGCTGATTCGTATTTAACTAACCTTAAATCATTCAACTTGTGAAGCATCTGGACAACAGATGGTTGCTTAACATTAAGAATCTTAGCTATTGATGAAATTTTGATTTTTTCCCCTTTTTCGGAGATGCGCCATATAGCTTTTAAATACATCTCGATATGTTCGGATTCGGCAGTATCAAGATACAGTTTTTCCAAATCATTTGCTTGCATGTAGGTTCACGGTCCTTATTCAGTTAATTTACTATTTTGTTATTATTAAGGATGTCCAACAAGATAGTATTTTGAAACTTGATTTACGATGCTATTTGTTGACTAACGAACTGACCGGAACTTTCAGAACTTGCTATGTACAGGATTATATCCATATTTATAAGAAATAAATTTACTGGAAAAATATTGATACTTCATAGAATTATGATCGTGTTTTTAGGGACTGTAGGTGTATGCTGGCCTAGAGGTAGAATGGGATGAGTCAAATTATTTATTTTGCACTCAGGTACGTGCGATGCACAAATATTCAGTACCGGTATAAACTCATATGGAGAACGCTGTCCGGAGTTGAGTGGTTCTGATGTGTATTGTATTCCTTGTCATGACTAACAAAGTTCTCATAGTAAAAGTTAATTTTGAGTCTCAATGGTAATTTGGACGTTTTTAAGAATCCTACCAGCCTGCTTTGAGCCTTTTGGCACGCCCGCACTGGGTAGGAGGGTTTTGATATGACTTATTGACATTACATGTAGGTACCTGTTTCAGATACATGAGTGTTTGGATGCCACTGCCTATACTCCAGACTTATTTTGTAAGCCGTTGATAGGGACTGTAGTTAGGGCTACCTAATATTTAGTTTGCGTAGATGATTCTCATATTGGAGAAGCAAAGTATCGTTTAAGTAGAACGGATCCGAAAAATAATGGAAATACTTGAAACTTACATACACGCTCAAACATTATTGCCTTGATATGTTCCGCGACCCGATAATCAGGTGATATTTGACTTGAGTGAAAAATGATCGTTCAGGATTCTTCATACTCTCTCATTTCTGTTACTGTCCTCTATTCTATTACAACAGCTGCCGTCAATCGTGAAAGCATCAGATAATGAATCCAAAATTATTCCTGACTTTAATTTTGTAGCAGCAGGTGACTGGGGTTGTGACAACAAGGCTCATGAGACTGTAAGCAATATGCAAAATAAGAGTCCAGAGCTAGTGTTGGCATTAGGTGATCTATCTTATCAGAAAAGTGCTGATTGCTGGCTTCAAATGATGTCACCTTTGATTAACAAGACAAGGATGGTATTTGGAGATCATGAGTACAATTTTAAGAACAGTTCAAGGCTTGACGTGTATTTGAGTGAATTCAACTTAACTAAACAGTTCTATTCGTTTGACTATGGTAACGTTCACTTTCTTGCAATGTCATCTGAAGTACCATTTGATAAGGATTCAAAGCAATATAGATTTGTAAGCGATGATCTAAAAAGTGCTTCTGAAAATAAATCAATAAACTGGATTGTGGTTTATATTTACGAAATGCTTTATACTTCTCCAACATTTCACAAACAAACAAATTCAATACGAGACATATACCATCCCATTTTTGATACGTATCATGTAAATCTTGTTTTGCAAGCTCACAGTCATAATTATCAAAGATCCTATCCAATAAAATATAATGAAAAGGATGAATCAAATCCAACAATAACTGATAAGACTGAAGGGGAATATAATAATCCGGATGGCACAATATTTGCTGTAATAGGTACTGCTGGTGCAGATCTTCACAACTTTACCGGACAAGCACCATACATAGTCAAACAGTTCCAACGGTTTGGTTTCTTGGATGTCAACATAACGGGTGATGGGAGAATAATGAAGGGAACATTTTACGAAAATAGAGATAATACCGACAAAGACCACTTTACGATTATGAAATAATTAGTACGTGTCCAAAAAGTTGGATTTTTAGATCTTTATCGTTATTTCTTGTTTGGCAATCAGCTTACGGCCGTATTATTATTACTACTGTTTCCATAAATGGTTCCTACTGCAGTCTTAAGTACATCGTAGTATTGAGTTGGCACTAACGTTCCATTATTAACAGTTATAAGATTGAAGCTAGCGGTATCTGCGCTCTTATAATCCCACTTCCAGAAAGCAGTGCCCCATACGCCAGCTTTCTTAAAAGCAGCAAGTATCTTGTCTGCATTATCTACAGTGAACTGGCTTGCACCTGGATTAATTTTGAAGACTCCTCCTTCGCCTGGCGTTCTCACCACATTATTCCATTCTCCTATGTATAGAGGTATGCCAGTCAAGTCTCTTGTTTTCAAAAAGGTATCAAATCTTTCTTTCTGGTATGTGTCCCTATCAGGAACTCCATATACACTTATTTTGAATACAACGTTCTGTTT
>JALZOS010000286.1 GCA_030913755.1 Thermoproteota archaeon
TCTGAAAGGTAAGGAAATATCCAAACTGGCGACTCTGATGAGCAATGGAAGTGGATACGTAAATGCACACACTGAAATCTATCCAGAGGGAGCAATACGTGGCCAGATAATGTCTGTGAGTACAGAAAATGGTGTTAGTTCAAATATATAGTAGCGGTTGATTGATCAACCGACTTGATATTGAAGGTTTCGTTAAAGTAAGTCTGGCGCTATCATGATCGGATAGAATGCGGCCTCCCGTTACACCAGTGCCATTATTATTAACAGGAATGTTTAGTGAATTGGTTATAGTATATTGTGCTTCTAAATAATACCTTTCCTAAATACCGCGACAAGTAGCATAATCATTTTACAAATTAATTCAATAGGATATAATTCCAATTGATATATCCGAGTGATGATCGGTAAGCTGATATATACCAATAATATGTCAAAAACTTAATTTAACTAAAAGGATGTCTTCTTATTCATGCATCAACCATTTAGTCTTTTGGTAAGTCCCAGAAAAATAGCCATTTCCTCCTTAGTCGCTTTTGAGGTTTGTCTTGTTATTCTTGTGCCATCTGGCTTTGTCAATGCAAATTACGTGGTTTCAAATTTGAGTAATAGTCTTGGACACTCTTTGAATCAAAAAATAATACAATCAAATGGATATACATATTTTGTTTGGACTGATAGGGCCGACTCGTCCAACGATACAGGTCAGATATTCTTTAGGACAAGTAACGATAATGGGGATAGCCTTAGTCAAACCCTAATTTTGAGTAATGTCACAACAGATTCGAATCTTCCTGATATCTCAGCAACTGGCAATAATGTCTACGTAACATGGGAAGACGATTCTTCTGAGGACTCGCGCATCTTTTTCAGGGGTAGTCACAATAACGGAAGGAGCTTTGACGATATATTTGATATTAGTAACAGTACTGTTGGCTCGAGCCTTCAAAAAGTCGCCTCTTATAAGGACTCTGTATACATTGTCTGGGTTGGCAGTAAAACAGAAGACCCAAAGAACTTTGAAATATTCTTAAGAAAGAGTGATGATAAGGGTAAAAACTTTGGGCCTATAATTGACTTGAGTAAATCTCCAGGTGACTCAATAGATCCTCATATTGTGGTACCGAGAGACGGAAACAATGTATATGTCACATATACTGATTGTGATGCGGTACACGATGATCCCTTGTGTGGGATATATTTTATCAAGAGTAGTGATAGTGGATTCAGGTTTGGGTCACCTACACTGATCAGCATTGTTCCTTCACCAAATCCATACCTGCCATTTTTAGAAAATTCCCATCCTCCAATCATTTCATCTTTGTTGTCAACGTTAGGGATGAATACCCACAAACAGATAGATGAACATAATTCTGTTATTCCTGTGATTACTTCATCCGAAGATGGAAAAGATGTCTATGTCTTATGGCAAGACGACCTGACAAAAACCGGTGCATCAGATATTTTCTTCAGAAAGAGTAATGACTATGGAATTACATTTGGTGATTCAATAAATCTTAGTGATACCCCCGGTATCTCTAGACTCGCACAGATGGTATCACTGGGAAACAATCTATATGTTGTCTGGTCTGACACGAACATGACATTTGCTCAATTTGATATATTTTTTACAAAGATCAGTGACCATGGAAACTACGTAGGAAAGACAATAAACCTTAGTAATTCAAAGAAAAACTCAGCTCCTTCGGATATAGGAGCTGTAAACAATACCAATAGAATATACGTTGCTTGGACCGAAGGCACCGGTAATAAAAACAACATATTCATAACTAGAAGTGCTGATGACGGCAACACATTTGATAAGCCTCTCAAATTGGATTACAACAATTCCATCAACCCTTCACTGATCCACATATCGGACGAAAATAGCACTGGTTTGGCATGGACTGAATATGGTACGCAAACCGAAGATGTCTACTTTGCAAGTATACGGGAATAAAAAATATCGTATTATCTTATTTGGGACTCTAACTGTGGGCGTTTACCTCAATGGAGACCTAGTTTATCTCAATGTACGCAGGTATGGCAATTGTTAGATCCAACCTTGATTGTCAAGGTCTAGACAAGTAATCTATCACTCAGACGGCCGACTGCACCAGAGAATATCATGTGGTAGTGCTAATAGTCAGAGTTATCTCATCCCTACCTCATATGCGATGAGAATAGGTCTCGTTTTCTTCTTCTTGCCGTTTGGCAGTCTCCTTGCCTTTTTTTGGTCGTACCTTCGTGAAGTATACCATGAGCTTCTTTTTCTAAATGTTGTTTTCTATCTTCATCAGTAGTAAATATAGCACCGCAGACAGAACATTGAAAATCCGAAGAGAGCTTTTTTAAAGTATCCTTAATTGACGGGTGACGCTCGTTCTCAGTATTGTCTTTCTTACTAGACATCAGTATTATTCCTGTGAATTGTAACAGGACATAACTTTTATGTGTTTATCCCAGCTCATTTGGTTGTATTTAATTTAATTGTACTCCTCGATGTATAAGACCATCCAATATTACGCTATGTAGGCCCTCAACAACGATCTAGAGTATGTAAATGAACAGCATAAAATAAAGACAATTCTTCATAGTAAAGACTTAAGTAAATCTCTGATCGTAGTAATGACACATCATAGATATTGATAGAGTCAGAGATACGTTGTGAAGTTTGTAACGAAAAGACACAATACCTTAGAATATTTCTTCGGAGACAGGCCTGTGGGAATTGTTACTATTTGATTAGAAATGACGAAGAGAGTATTCTTAAGTTATTTTCAAAATACCTGACTGATCTTAATTAACTGGAACCGGAATGGAGGAGGATGCACGCATAAATTTCACACGCATTCTGGCTTATGCCGTGA
>JALZOS010000305.1 GCA_030913755.1 Thermoproteota archaeon
TTACTCATTAAAGTATGATATTACAAAACTAAGGGTGAAAGATAAGGTAGTACGAAATAACCTTTAAATACCTAAAGTTGAAAGAAGAACAGTTCCATTTTTGAAACAAAATAGAAATACTTTATCATGGTTCCCATAGTTCATAATCTTTAAACTAGTGATGGTTTTCATTTTTTATATGTCGAACAGATAAAACCATTATATTTGCGAAGAGATCAGTTTATCTAATTTTAGGCCACTGTTGAAGATAAGAACTAAACCATTGATTGAACATTGGACCGACGAGTTCCCGTCAGATTTTGCTATTCTCATAAAGTATTGGTCCTTTTATCAACTCCCAAAGAAAAGTTACCTTATACGAAAATTGTTCATGAACTTCCGTCCTTACATGCCCCTAGTTAAGATTGGACCTATACTTGACGGAATGGTTAATTACTTGATTGCAAATATTTCTCCAAATAAATCCCTCTAAACAATAATAAAAAAGGAAGTTAAAACTGGTAACATAAATCTACGGAGATTAACACCAAAATCAAGAACGATGGATACTCAAAAAAAAGGGGAATTATGAAGTCATTACTGCAATTTGGAATATTAAATTGAAGCAGAAAGTAGGGTGTATAAGCAATTCTGGCATATTGACGGGATAAATGGGAATAAAAAAAAGTCCCTCAAGTAATGTAAACCGGCTAAATTAATAGCTCGACTCTTTCCAAATGTTAAATTGAATTATATGAAAATGAGTAATACGTTGGGATCATATCATGGTCTATTACCTCATTCGAGTTATTGAAATTCAAACACCATTAACTCAGTTTTTGATAAGGATAAGTTTATACTGCATCATGTTCTATATGAATACGTGATAAATTTCAATTTTTTTAAGAAAAAGAAGCAAGCAGAGCCTACGGTTAAATGCGAAAAATGTGGTGCGACATTTCAAAACGAGGACATGATGTATGCACATCTCAAAAATACTCATCCTCAAAATGAAGGGACAGAGGAGAAAAAAGGAGAATAAATAGACAGAGCAAATACGCAGTACCGAAGCTAACACACCATTTTTATTTTAGATTTTTCCAAGTGGTGTTTATTGCAATGTATGTTTTCACCCTGCTAGTTGATTCATCTAAAAAATCACCTCGGGAATTTTCAATATTGATTCGGAAGACACCCTCTACTCATAAGATTGTGAAGATAGTCTCATGAGTTATCAGTATACACGAGTGGTGGTTATTTCTTTTTGCATTGACAGGACTGCCAGGTTTGCATATTTGTTCTTGGGTTTATGCATATGCCAAGAGCACTATAACAAGGAGACCTGGAATTCCCACTTACCTTGGGAATTGGATCGTTGATATTTGAAGGCAACAAATAGCCGGACAGTTATATACGTGAGATAATGAGACCTCCGGTCATCTAACCTCATGAGGAACGAGAGGCGATCGAAGATGAGATCCAGAGGGTAGAACTGCATAGGAACGTCAATGAAATGCACTAATTATTATTTATACATAGGTAGGGATATATGGTTATAGAATGAACTAAATGAAAACTGAAGCCACAAAAACAGCATATTTAATTAACTAATATAAGTCGCAACAAAGGAAACATTTGATATGGAATACTGATTAAGGTTACCTGTTCGGATATAATGGGCGATTCTGAATGCCAAAATATCCAGAGCTCCTGAGCGAAGGTGTTTTTTCACCCCAAACTCGGTTGCATATTTCAGTTTTTATCATTATATAGTTACATCAAGATTGTAAGAAGCGATTTTATTAAAACGTTCGTTGCGGGAATTTCAAATTTGGACAAATTTACGAATATCAACAAGACAAAAAACATAGGCTAGTCAGTTGAAAAACTAGGGAGTTCCAGCCATAAGCTAATAAAAGTCAGTAGTGTATATGTCTGTATGTTTCATCTTTTGTTTCGTTCTTCGCTTACGTGCATATCCCAATAGATAGTGTTTCTTTCCTTACAATCCTGACATTCAAAGGATCTCTCTATGCTATCACCTTTAGGACATGATTCCAGGAGAATATTAATACAATCTGGATCTGGTGGGTAAACTAAAGTCGGATTTCCGCAGTTTTTACAAGACACCGTTCTGCCAACAGTAGGTCTTTCCACGATTATCTTTCTCCTTTTTCCTTGAAATCTATGCTTATTTTTTTGCCTTTTATTTTCAAGTAATAC
>JALZOS010000341.1 GCA_030913755.1 Thermoproteota archaeon
GTATTAATACTTTTTACATGTTTTAGTACTCTGATGAAAATCCAAGTGTGAAAAATGTTATACCAGTGCTAATTTTCATTAGCTTGCTTGTTGGAACGGCTATTCCAATCTTAATGAATACATCTTCTGGTCTTGAAAACACTACTAATAGCACTAGTCAAGCCAAAACTCTTGCCACCAAGCTTAAGGTAATTACATCAGTTTCCCCCATCACAAACATCGCCAAAAATATTGGAGGAGATAGAATAGATCTTATTGGTATAATTTCCGAAGGCTCAGATTCACATACATTTGAATTGGTACCTTCCGAAGTAGTGAAGATGAATGATGCAAACCTGGTAATCATCGACGGACTTCATCTTGAAGGTGGCATGGAAAAAGTTACAGATGAAGCCAAGAACAAAAATCCCCAGCAACAGTTGCTTAAACTTGGTGATAATACCATAACACAAGATCAATGGCTCTTTGACTTCAGCTTTCCAAAAGAAAATGGAGACCCCAATCCACACCTTTGGTTAAATGTGATATATGCAATGAAGTTTGCGAATCTCACTAGAGATAAACTGATAGAAATGGATACGAAAAATGCTGATTATTACTCTGCTAATGCTGATAGGTATATTTCATTGCTGAAGAAATTAGATGAAGGGATTATGCTAGCGGTTCAGACTGTTCCGCCGCCAAACAGAAAGTTACTAACATATCATGATTCATGGGCATACTTTGCTCCAAGATATGGAATGGTAGTAATAGGCGCAGTGCAACCATCTCACTTTGGAGAACCCAGCCCGCAAGATGTAGCCAATTTAATAGACCAAATCCGCTCACAAAGAGTGCCCGCTATATTTGCATCCGAAGTGTTTCCAAGCAAAGTAGTAGATCAAATAGGAAGAGAAGGAAATGTAACATTCGTGCAAACTTTAAGTGATGATGTACTTCCAGGACATCCGGGAGATCCCAATCACACCTACGTCGGAATGATGCTTGAAAATATGAAAAATATGTTGGTACCACTAGGAGGTAATGTTCACGCTTTGAAAGGAATTGATCCTCAGAATACGTATGTTAATGATGGTTGAAAAAGGTCTATGTCGTTTCACTCAGACCACCCCTTTTTCCATAAACAGAGTTTGGAATCATGTATCAGCCCTAAATGGTGGGAAAAGACGTCCGATATTGTTTGAGATCAAATCCACTCGTGTGCGTAACGACTTCTACAGATACCATTCATGGAAAATCCAGACTGCGAATCTCGAGAGGCAGGTTGTCCGCAAGCATAAAAACTTCATTTTCTCCATTTTCACAGAGGAATCTTGGAAGACAATAGAGAGATTCGTTGAAGCTGCCGTCCAGATATACAATAAATCTCATCCCTGTCAGAAGACTACAGGAGCTCACGCATTGAAAACACTTAAAGAATGGTGGCAGTATGACTACGAAGAATATCTATTGGGCTCACTAGTGGTCGAATAAAAACATTGTTATTCATAGAATATTCTTACACTTTCAAGTCTAGGAAGTCAATAGAAAGTGAAATTAGATAATATCATAACTCTTTCTGACATTACTTACGGTTATTCGTTGAAGTCACCCATACTTGAAGGAATCAATCTTGCTATTCGCAAAGGACAATTCATAGGATTACTTGGTCCAAACGGATCTGGAAAAACTACACTTCTTAAGCTAATAATCGGCTTGATCAAGCCTTGGCATGGTTCGATAACATTTGCTAATGACTCATCATCAGGATCAAACAAGGTGACAGTAGGATATGTACCGCAGATAGAAAGTGTTGATTGGAACTTTCCGGTCACAGTTAGCGAAGTAGTAGGAATGGGAATATGGAATCAATCTGGAATTACACCATGGCTTGTAAAGAATGCTAAAGAGGAGATCCATAATTTGCTTGAAAGTTTAGGCATCGGCGATTATGCCTCAAGACAGATACGTCAGCTATCAGGAGGTGAACAACAATGAGTATTTCTCGCTAGAGCGTTAATACGCAATCCAGACATACTAGTATTAGACGAAGTCACATCAGGCGTAGATTATAATACAAGGGAGAAAATTATGGGAAATCTAAATGATTTGAACGCGGGGGGCATGACAATCGTCGTTACTACCCATGATATATCGGGAATTGCAAGAAGGCTTCCGTGGATAGTATGTATAAATCATCATATTATAGCAGAAGGAAAACCAGAAGATACGCTCACGGAGATCAATCTTTTGAGAACTTACGGTTTGGCGGACATAAAATCCAACAGGTAACACATAGGATACACATCATGGACTTGCTTCTTCCGTTTCAATATGAGTTTTTTACACGTGGCATTTTGGTCTCTGTAATGGTTGGTGGTATATGTGGTCTTCTGGGAGTATACATCATTCTACGTGGTATGAGCTATATTGGACATGGCATGTCCCATGCTGTATTCGGGGGTGCTGTTGCAAGTTACATTATGAACATTAATTTTTACTTGGGTGCCACAGCCTGGGGCTTTGTCTCCGCCCTTCTAATTAATGAGATTGCAAAGCGAAATAAGATAAAGGCAGATGCTGCTATTGGAGTTGTAACTACAGCAGGCTTTGCGATAGGTGTCTTATTAATCAGTTTGAAGCGAAGCTATATCAGAAATTTTGAAGCACTGTTGTTTGGTAACATTCTAGGTATAACAGATCAGGATCTTATTGCAATAATTGTGATTACTCTTATAACAGGCACCTTCATCTTCTTTTTTCAGAAGAGACTTCTCTTCACAGTCTTTGATAGAGAAACCGCTCAGGTGTATGGCGTAAGAACAGACCTAGTTGATACATTATTTTCTCTAATCCTAGCTGGTGTGGTAATCGCTTCTATGAGCTCTATTGGGGTTACACTATTAGCGGCGGCAATTGTTGCCCCTGCAATTGCATCAAGGATGCTCACAAATGACTTTCTAAAGATGATAATATTATCATGTAGTATAGGCATAGCTACTGCCTTTTCAGGAATGTATGCGAGTTTTTACTTCAATTCGGCATCAGGCGCCACAATTGTGCTCTTTGGAGCAGCCGCAGTTGGAATAGCAGCGTTATATTCATTCTTAATGAAAGTGCATCATATACATTACCATGGGGAAATAATACATTCACATCGGCATGTGCATACCGGTGAACATAGACATCATCACAAAATGGATAAATAAGATATAGCGACTTTGCTGAAGAAATTACTAAGAATGATGTGAACATCAATAAGGTGTGATCATGAACCATCAACGAAAGAACCATTGCTATCCTACGCTATAGTAACTGTTTCTAATATCTATCCGTCTAAAGTATATAACGCAATAATGAAGATAGCTGCCATCAAGAAGTAGTCTGTAATAGGGTAATTGAGAGCGTCGGATCAAAAGATAAGATGGCCGAATATAGAGAACCAGCATAAGCAGCAATGCTGTGACAAGGGATCCGCAAAACCTCAACAGTGAGCAACAGTGAGAAATTGCTCAAGAATCGCAAACATACAGAATCCAACAATATCCTTTCGGACCATTCATTACCACCTTTCCTCCACTCAGAGCATTCTTTTGCATTATACCTGCCATTTTGAATTCTTGGTATGAGGCAGTAACATTTTCTTTGATAAATGAAACTAATCTGTTCCTAAATTTTGAAATAAAACTCACATGTACTGATCTAGGCATGACTTCTAAATTCTCATCCATCCTAGCTTTCATGATTTGTGGCTGCCCGAAGTATTTCCAAACACTATAAGACTGAGACTCCGCACAAATGTTGCTGATCTTACACAGAATACATTTTGGATTATTCCAAAATGGATATTAAATCCTTTAATAAGAGTTTGACTCCCCTACGCCAATGCCAATTGATACGGGTGACACCACATGGATGCTCATATCAACTGGTCTGGTCATGATGATGACACCAGCCTTGGGTTTCTTCGAG
>JALZOS010000346.1 GCA_030913755.1 Thermoproteota archaeon
GTACCGAACTCACTGCCATAGCACCACCTGCAAGTATTGGGAGCCACTCAAATATACCAGTACCACATATAGGTATTAATACTCCTGCCGCTGTTGGGAATAAATCAGTAATGTAAGTAAATGCCCAGGACAGATTTTGTTTTACCTTGGATACTGTTTTGTTTCCTAGCTCAAGTGATGTGACTACGTCGGGCATAACGCTGAAAGGCACGCTTTGAGCCATTATTTGGAAGATGTGTGGTGATATCTTGAGAAAGGAGCAAAATACTATGAGAAATATTAGATATGAAAGCTTTATTACATTCAAAATGCAATAATGTTTTATTGAATTATCAAAACATTCATTCACATATCATGAATCTTGACCATAAAATTAGACTGGTTACAATATGCGATTCGAATGGAAAAATTATGTTCTCGGATCATAGGCCCGGAGTAATCAACTTGCTAAGCCCAGAAGAAAGTAGAAAATCTCTGGAGATGGCTGTCAATGCATGGAAGACTCGTACTCAGCTTGCAGGGAAGATAGGAAAAGGCAAGTATGTTCTGGCAGAATATGAAAAAATAAAAAGAATAACTATGCCTCTGGGAAATGATCATCTTCTGTACATTACAGTCGAAGTAGAAGCGGACCATGCCAAAGTACTTGATGGAGTTAAGAGACTGGAATCAGAATTGAAATGAACTCGAAGCAGAGCTAGCACAGTCCCTTCCAATTTTTTATTCCATGGATGAACAGCAAGGAAAAGTCAACGGAATACAAATATGATTTCTAGGAGCGCAGCTTTATTCAAGAAGGGTTTCATATTTATAGCAATTCCTCACGAGTGGCTAAATACGTATTTGCATCGCCATGTTACCACTAGATAGAACCCAAAAAAAAGGTAGAAAAATAATGTAGCTCTGGGTATTACCTATAGAGTTTGATTGTATGCGTTATACTAAACGAATGAATTTAGATCCCAGGGTCAATCTGCCTCATCAAAAGCAAATTCTTATTCAGTGATTCAAGGAATCCATATTTGAGAATTTTGCTCTTCTTCATCAATAACTTATTCAACAAGCAGCCTACTTGATATGTCCTTCACTACAACAGATTTAATATTCACAAATTCCTTGATACCAAATTCTGACAACTCTCTCCCTATTCCAGAATTTTTGATGCCTCCAAAGGGCATCCTTGGATCAGATCTAACCATTTCATTCACAGAAACGATACCACTTTGAATACTTTTGGCAAGCCTGACTCCCCTCTCGATATTATTTGTCCATATACTTGCACCTAGACCAAATTCAGAGTTATTGGCTTCTGTTATCGCTTCCTCTTCGTTTTCTACGACTAAGATAGGAGCTACAGGTCCAAATACTTCCTCTTTCAGCACTCTCATATCATGATTTACTTTGGAGATCACCGTGGGTTCAAAAAAGAAACCTTTACTTTCGATTCGTCTTCCGCCTAACAGTATTTCTGCACCTTTACTTTTTGCCTCTTGTACCTGTTCATCAATTGTAGTCCTCTGATTTTCTCTTACTAGTGGACCCACAGTTGTTCTATAATCCATCGGATCACCTACTACTTCCGCTTTTGTTTCTTCAACAAAAAGATCGGTGAATGCCTTGGCAACCTCCTTCACTACTATAAATCGTTTTGCAGAAATGCAGCTCTGACCGGTGTTCAATAATCTGGACTGAGCTGCCATATGTGCCGTCTGGTTGAGATCTGCATCTTCTAGGACAATAAATGGGTCACTACCTCCAAGCTCCAGAACAAATTTCTTCAGACCCCTAGTTGCAAGTTCTCCAACCCTTTTCCCTGTGCTTACACTTCCTGTAACCGAAACCGCGTCAATGTCAGATTGGACGAGGGATTCTCCAGTTCGATAATCACCCAAAACGACTTGAAAAACATTTTCAGGAAAACCTGCATCCCTGAAAGCCTGTGCTATTTCAATGGAGCTTCCAAGACAGACACTGGAATGTTTCAATATTGCAACGTTACCTGCAGTGACAACAGGGACTGCAAACCTCATGACCTGCCAAAATGGAAAATTCCATGGCATTATACACGCTACTACTCCAAGTGGTTCGAATGATACAAAGCTCTTACGAAACTCCGTAGGGACCAACTCATCTCTTAGAAAGGGTTCAGCATGTTCCGAGTAATAGTCACATACCCATGCACACTTTTCAATCTCTGCTATTGATTGCCTTAGAGGTTTTCCCATCTCTTCGGTGATTATCTTGGCATATTGTTCTTTATTCTTTCTCATTATCCTTCCAAGACTTCGCATGTATGTTGCTCTCTCAGAGAGATCTATGTTTTTCCATTTACCGAACGCTCCCCTCGCATCTTGTGTTATGCGTTTAATTGATTCAGTGTCCATAATATCATAAGATCTAATAGTTTCGGCCGTTGCAGGATTAATAGTTTCAATTTGATCTTTCATCTTAATTTCATATCATTTTAGCCCTATTTCTGTCCTTTCTTTTTGGATTCACGAGCCTTGGATGTGAATAAATATAATCAGCAATGTTTAAATCGCTACTATATAAGACGAAATTATCTGTAAGTTATGTTTAGGATAGCAGTTAGTATATCCTCATAATTAATGACTTGCTAGGGGGGGTTTGGGGTTCGGGAAAATCGGCATCAACTCCAATAGACATAAGAGCAATTTTTATGCCCGCTGTCAGATAGCCCCAGTCTATCCTGTAACAGCGAATTGATAAGGTATGGCGCCGTTTAATCT
>JALZOS010000362.1 GCA_030913755.1 Thermoproteota archaeon
TCTGAAAACTTTCATTAGTATGATTATGCAGCGTGAATTTAAGAGATAACTAATGGCTCAATCTGGTTGATTTATGTGAATTTGGACGCATTGATTTAAATGTCCATTTCACATTGAGGTAAGTAGTCACAACGGGTAAACGGAATATATTGGCTCATCCGGTAATTATTGAAATTTGATATTAGAATCCAGTCTTTTACTTCTTAGAAATCATTTGTAATGAATTTAATGGAAATTATTAAACGACAACTCATACAGGTGATGATTACGAACTCATCTGACAACTTTCATTAGTATCATTATGCAGTATAGTTGAATAAACCCCCGGTAGGTTAACGCTAGTCTTTCACACCGCGTTTGGATGCGTCTAAAGCTCTTGAGCCATCCAAAGAATCTTTCTACACTACTTCTAGTGTATCAAATTAGTTTCCAGATGAGTTCATAATAGAAAACGTTGATATGCCAGAAAACCATAGCCTGTAAAACGAATCATTTCAGTTCGGGTTTGAAATAGAATCTTTCCATCTCCAGCTTTTCTTCTGAGACACATTTCAAGTGGCAGACAAAATCTTTTGCGGTGATATTTTCCAGTAGAGCGAGCGATCAAATAACTAATAGAATGTCCAAGAAGAATTATTGGAAAGTTTTCCAGTTTAAAGATGTTCTGAAAAATATCTGCAGTTCATATAAACGAGTGTGTTAAATTAAACTTGATAACATGAATTTTGACCTAGGAAACCTGGCAACATCGGTAGGGATTGGAGGAGGGATGGGTTTCCTTGTAGGATATGCTGTAAAAAAAGTTTTTAAGATTATTCTTGTATTAGCAGGACTCTCTGTTGCAGCCTTATCGTATTTGCAACTTCAAGGCATTGTTGCGGTAAATTGGGATAAGTTAGATAGTGCCGCTAGGGGTACACTAACAGGTTTCAATGCAACAGCACAGTTTCCGGCGGTTGCTCCAGCATTGGGGGAACAGATACTTACCGCTATGTCCAATTCCGGTATTCCCTTAACTGGGGGGTTAGCAGCGGGGTTTGCGTTCGGTTTTAGCCGAGGTTAATGCCTACCATTGGTCATATGGTTTCACTTTTTGCTATTTTGTCAAAGGTTCAGGTTGTCTAGTTGAACTAAGAATTACAGGCGCAACAGTACAAATTATGTAACAATTATAACTTTATGTCTAGAGAGTACTCATTATGAACAAAGAAACGAAGACTTCCACTGTATTCCCGGGAGAACAGGTGGCTGAGATTGAAGAATTTGAAGCCGGAAAGAACACATTCGTGTTCGGCGGTGCGATTAGGTCTAGTGTGATGGGAGATAAGCAATATGACTTGAAGCGCCGAATTGTAAGAATAGATCAAAAGAAATCACTTATCATGCCCAAAATCGGGGATGTGGTGGTTGGATATATTGAAATGCTCTTTGGACCAATGATCTCTGTGAAGCTACTTTACCTTAATGGCAAAGTGTTCTCTGGCGGATTTTCAGCAATTGCATCAACCAGGTTGAATGGTAGAGGATGGAATCGAGACAGGGGAGAAAGAAGAGGAAAAATTACTTTTCGAGTGGGAGACATAATCCGTGGCAGAGTTATAAGTCTACTAAATTCGACAATTCACCTCACGATAGAAGAGAAAGAATATGGCGTGTTGTATACTCTGTGCAACCTATGTGGTGGAGATACGGTGCGCGTAAATAGCGCAGTTAAATGTATTGAATGTGGTAGTTACGACGAAAGAAAGCTTACCAGTGATTACGGAAAAGATGCACTTAGAGCGGCGAAGTCTACTCAGAATTAGGTGTATAATAAATTCACTTTTTCAGCTGATGGTGGTGATTCATTTGCTGACTCATTGGACAGATGGATCCAAATATTTCGAAATTACCTATTCTTGAGGTAAACGTTTCTCATTTCTTCAAGCCAGCGATTCTTGGATTTGTAAATTTGTTTGTGAGTACGCTTTTTGCACTCTGACAATGCATAAGAACATAGTATCGGGAAACATACAGAAGAATCCCCATAAACGATAACATTTCCCTCATGAGATGTTTTGATCTTTCCCCAGCTTTTGCCTTCTTGTAGCGTGGCGCCAGATAAACCCCCGGTATCAGATCTTGCATCAGTAATCTGTATTATGTAATCCTGCCCACCTTCTTTCATCTTTAGAATTTGATAAAGTGCGGGACCTGTCTGTTGAAAGAAGTTTTTTGGCACTCCGCCTCCTAATTCAATTCCACCAGATATGTTACTTTTCCAGAGGATTGCTGCAGATTCAGCAACGTCAAGTATCACGTTGGGGAGCCTATCCTCCCTGCGTTCTAGGAGCAACGGCAACATATTTAGCCCAATGGAAGAATCGCCAATTGCCGGCATGTAAACGGGTACATTATGCTTATAAGCAGCTACCAAGAATGACTTTTCTGGATGAGCGGAATTTTCTAATGCAGCTTTCCCAAGTGCATAAGAGACGTCAGATGTTGAAGGAGAAATTGGCAATTCATTCTGTTGACTTCTAAGGTCTCTTTGCACTATAATATCCTGTGCTTGAAGCGTTCCTACTTCCTTTATGTAAATATCGTATATTCGTACTATCTGCTTGGAATACAATATGTCATCATCTACTTGGAAATGACCTTGTCTAACGGGAAGATCATAGGCAAAATGAAGATCATGGTAAACATTAGCACCAGTGGTAACGATCCAATCGATAAAACCATGTTCAATCATAGTAGAGATGGCCCTTCCCAAACCGATTGGGGTCATTGCACCGGCAAGAGTTAAACATATCGTTGCATCGTTCTTAATCATTTGTTTAGTGATTTGTGCGGCTTCAGCCAGCCGGCGTGCGTTGTAACCTGTTGCACTAAAAAAGTCGATCATATCCGAAACTGTCATACGAGGAGAAATAATAGGGGGTTCTATTTTTTTGCCCGTAAAACTATGGACTTTATGCACTCTACATTTCTGTTGAAGGTATTAAAAATACTATGCTATCGTCATGGCTCACCAGATTATATGACTCCAGAACTCAACATAGAATAGGAAGGCATCTGCAAACCTGTCCACAGGAAAGTCCTGTTCAGAGCAGGCATATTGTTTGCCCATTCCCTTACGTTCCATGCTGAAACCCGATTAAGGGATTATAAAATACGAATTAGTCATATATAACCCTAGCTGAAACCTTGTTAGTATCGATATGTCAACAGATATTGGCTCTGACCCGGGATCTTGTTGTCACTAAAGGTGATCTAAAATACTTCTTGTCTTTATTTTCTCCTCAAGAATACTTAGTGTCTGTTGACGAACTACAACTAATTATCATTCCTCCATAGTTACATCTGCACCAGCTTTTCGGACTCCTCAATATATTGACGGATACTTTCCTACTAGTAATAATTCAAGGATTAAGAAGGATTGAAAAGAAAGAAAGGACAGGCGAGACGGATGGATGCAAAATACATAAGAGACGAGATAAATCAAACACTTGTCAAACGAAATGACTATGTTATCTTATGATACAATGAAGTTAGGAAAATGGAATTTGGCAGACCTAGTCCCAAGTTCCGCTGCCAAGGAAGTAGGAGGGCTCCTTTCTGACATAGAATCAAAAGTGAGCCGGTTCGAAGGAATGCGTCCCTTTCTGAAACCCGAGATTTCTATTGATGTTTTCTTAGAAATGATCCATGTGATTGAAGAAATATCAGAAGAACTCAGTATCCTTGCCGCCTTCGCTCATTTACAGTATTATGCTGATACCTCATCCAATGACGCGGCTGCATTTATGACTAGGATTGAAAAAGTCTGCTCAGAGATCGGAAATAGGTTGATTTTCTTCGACTTGTGGTTCAAGAAGGATCTCGACAATACTAACGCATTAAGATTAATTGATGGCGCGGGCCGTGACTATAAAGAGTACCTTCGCCACAAGAGATTGGCAGCCAAGTATTCCCTAACTGAACCTGAAGAGAAGATAATTAACACGCTTGAAGTTAGTGGGACAAGCGCATTAGTCAAGATCTACGACAGAATGACAAATGGTTTTGAGTTCACAGTTTCGATGAAAAAAGGGAAGAAAACTTTCAAGAAAACGTTCACCAACAAGGAAAAGCTTCTTTCCATGGTACGAAGTCATATCGCGAAGGAAAGAGAAAACGCATACAAAGCTCTTTGGAAGACTTATGAAAAGAACAGTGGAACTCTAGGAGAGATCTATCATAACTTAGTATTAGAATGGTATGATGAAAATGTATCTTTGAGGGGGTTTAAATCTCCAATATCCGTGAGAAACCTCTCTAATAATTTAGATGATGGTACGGTGGACGCGCTCCTCTCCGTATGCAAGAGGAATTCATTGATATTTCAAGAATATTTTATTGAGAAGGCAGATATTCTCGGCATTAAGAAACTCAGAAGATACGATCTTTACGCTCCGATTTCGTCAAAATCTTCGAATGTAAAAAAATACCGATACGGCAAGGCAGCAGAGATAGTACTCGAAACGTTTAGATCCTTTGACCGCAGATTTTTTGAATTTGCTCAGAGACTGTTCTTCGATGATCACGTAGATTCCGAAATTAGAAAAGGAAAACTGAGTGGAGCTTTCTGTTATACTGTGTCTCCAAAGAGAACCCCTTATGTGCTGCTTAATTTTGATGGAAAAACGAGAGACGTTTCAACCATGGCTCATGAATTCGGACATGCGATACATAGCATGGCTGCTGCTGACAAGCCTATTCTCGTTTCTCATGCACCCCTTCCTTTAGCAGAGACAGCGTCAGTTTTTGCAGAGATGCTCCTGACAGATACATTGCTAAAAAGGTTATCGGGCAAGGAAAGGCGCATTCTCCTAGCCGAGCAGATAGACGATATGTATGCTACAATAATGAGGCAGAGTTACTTCACACTTTTTGAGGTCGAAGCCCACAATGCTATAGTCAAAGAGAATGCTACGATAGATAATGTCGCCGAACGATATCTGAACAATATCACGCATCAATTTGGAGATTCGGTAGCTGTTTCCACTGACTTTAAATGGGAATGGCTCTACATTCCTCATTTTTATCACACACCCTTTTACTGCTATGCATACCCATTTGGAAATCTTCTTGTGCTTTCCCTTTACCAAGAATACATAAAAGAAGGGGAGTCATTTGTCCCCAAGTATCTTGAAATACTTCATGCCGGAGGATCTCAGAAGCCAGAAGAGTTGCTCAAAGGCATAGGAGTGGACATTACGAAAGAATCCTTTTGGCAACAGGGGTTTGATTTTATAGAAAAGAAAGTTAAGGAGTTAAGAGAAGGCTAAGTTTTTCATTAATTCATTTCGCTTCTCACATTTCGTAACGCTCGCAGCCTGTCCCGTTTAGTCTATTGAGTGCATCGACTTAATTTGAATTGATTTGTCGTGGGCCGCATAATTAAAGCAAGATTGTCAGTCCCCTTACTCATAACGGCGTTCTTCACAAAAGGAATTTAGGCAGCATGAATTTGTCGAGAACGGGAGTCCCCATGTTACTGCAGACTCTACGCTGTCAGTGAAAGTTGTAGCAGAAGGACCACGATGGCCTTCTTAGGAC
>JALZOS010000368.1 GCA_030913755.1 Thermoproteota archaeon
GAGATACTTTCCAAGTACATGCGGTGTATCTTTTCTTTGTACTGTTGCATGGCTGTAAAAATATCATCTATACTGACTTGGTGGACTGTTGGCGTTTTCTTCATTAATCCCATGATAAAAAATATTCGTATTTGAGATTAAGGCTCAGTCATATCAGACCAACGATCTAAAATTATCTTCCAATAGTTTAAAAAACCACTGCCGGTATGCGAATTGGCACGACGACGAACCCGCAATGTATCGAGATTACCCTGAGTAAAGGTTTATAGTTCGCGCAAAAGCGGGGATGGAGATAATGAATGAACATAAGTTATTATGCTCAAACTGCGACGAACCCTTTGAGATTTATCTTCCGGATGAGACTACAACAACCTCATATGACGAATGTGAGGATGAGGATTTGAAACATCACAATCGAACGAATATCACACAATGCCAAAATTGCGAACAAAGAAATACGATTTATTATTGTACTGATAAACATTCAGGACTAGCGACTGGCGAGTGAATTCCTTTTGTCCTCTCCTTAGAACAAAAATTCTATTTCCCTATTGCTCTAGGATGAAGGAAAAATGACTAGGGGGGTAAAATTTATTTCAGCAAAAAGGCAACATGGTAGAGCCTTTTACAGATAGGATTACGAAATATACTTTCGCACTTGTCTAATCCTTTCTATTTTTTGTTGAACATTTAGATTTGAATAGATTATATCTAGCGTAGCCTATCAGGTTGGGTGAAAACTAATGGGAGGAGAAAAGAAATTAGCAATGGATAGCCTTGATTTCAAATGTGGTTCTTGTGAAATAACCTGGTCAAGATTTCATCAAAATAATATACCGTGTACCAATTCAAGTCTTGGAGAAGGAACACATAATTTCGATTTAAAGAAACCTATCCCTACTGGGAGTAGGTAAAAAATATGGTTTAGGTTCCATTTTTATTTTTCTTCTTCTCTTGACGCTCTGCGACTCTGCGGATTATTTCCTCAGTAGTTCCTTTTTCCAAAAGTTCTCTATCTTCATGAGCCATTTTTGATAATTCTTCTATCCTTGCGAGTGCCCTGTCATAACCTAATGCTATCTTCGCTTCTCGTAATTTGACTTCTTTTCATCCTTCCTCATCGCCGGCCATGTTGTAATAATACCATGTACCGGTACCCTTTACAAGTCCTGCAAACAAAACGATTTCATGGTTTTGTGCTAAACATGTGATGGATATTCTTTAAGGCATAGTATTCACCCCAGCCCCCATCATCCTTTGGGTTGGTGGCCATTTTATCAGGGAATATAGCACTAGCAAATTCACGTATTGTGTAGCCGTATTCGACTTTTTTACAGTGACGCATAAGGCGAACCAATCTCTGCGCGTTGGTTTTAAACTTTGGACTATCCCAAACCGCCTTAATCTCTTCAACCTTTTCAGGTCTTACAGGCATTTTCATTTGTCTATCTTTCCTATTATTCTGCCTTGTTAAAATAATATTACACTCATACCTGATTAGTTATGAAACAACAATGGAAAAACCGAGGATAACGCGTATTCCTTTGACACCAGACCAACTTAAGTTATTAAACAGACTGTCACCATCAACGACTGACTACGACCGTGAGTATATCCACAAGCATACGGGTAGCGCCATCTGTGTTATGTGTGCTAACTTTGCAACCTACATAGCCACTTATGATGTCGGCGGCGCCACCCGCATAGAACGATATTGCGATACGTGTGTTAAGTCAGTGCAATGATAGGAAACCGATTAGGCGCACATCCACGCCGCGTTCTAGTCAAAAAGCCCCATACCTACGTACACTTACACCCTTAGTTACTCGGTAATATTTTATTACGTGGTGTGCTGCTATTACTACCGCACTAATAACCAGGAACAGGGAAAGTAAATAATTTTGATATTCATAATATTGGTTTGGTAAAATCGAAGTTGTGTAATCCATGTCTCTCGGTTGTATCTGTGCATAGAATATTGTTTCCCATCTAACTTGACCACATGGTATGACACGTTCTACATCTAAATTCGCCTTGTGCGCTGTATGGTTTTATTATTCTTGTCATACATTACATTGTACACGCCCCGTATAAGTAGCCTTGTGCTGCTAGATTTCAGAAAATCAGTTCACTTTACAAATAAATCCTCTTTTCTAGATTATCATGCGATTATTGATCATAAGAAAGTTGGTATCGCATTGAACATATCTCTAGGAGGCAAATAAGAGAGATAAATAATTATTGTAGAATAAGGTTTGAGCATAAAGTGAAAGGATACCAAAAACTTACACTGATTACTGCAATACTAGGGTTGGTTATTCTAGTACCGATCATAGTAGGTTACGCATATGTCAATAGTTTAATTGGATTCCCCGTATTGGGTCTCTTTCTCGGCGGACTATTACTGCATGTATTTCTGCTCATTATTGTGAATGTTGCCAGTCTCTATATTGCCTTTAGAATAAAGAATACGAAGATTGCTGGTATTCTGTTAATAGTATGCGGGGTTGTCATACTGGCTTCAGCGACTTTCCTCGGAATTCCCTCGTTTGTCTTATTTTGTACTGCGGGAGTACTTGCATTAAGGGAGATACCAACTTACTCCAGTCTGATCCAAAAAAAAGAAGTAGTGCATTAACGAAACTTTATTTCTGAAAGGTGAAAAGTAGGAGAAAAAAAGGACTAGAAGATATGGAGTTTGAAGGAAAAAAAGCAGTATACGAGAACATACTCGTACCCACTTATCTTAGTCTCAAGTCCCATTCATCCTAGAACCAGCAAATTAGTTAAATGCAAGTTTGCTGCTATATCTTTCTATATCCCCTATAACATATTCCAGAGCCTAGGATTACCAATGTAAGTGCAATTATTGGGTACCACGTAATTAAAGGGAGTTCATGGTGCGTAAACAGTTCGTAAATGAATTCTTGGATAAGTATTATACCAAAAAGCGTCATTACTCCGCCGACTGTTAACTCGGTTACTCTGTGCATCAATTCAGCACCCGCCGACTCCATCACACTGTCAGATAAGTGCTCGATGAGCGCTCTAGAAACCAGCCAAAAGTCGACGGAATTCTGCTACTTCTTTTCTTTTATTACTCGTTGAAGATCCAGCCTTACCTTTATTGTTACCATTATTAGAAGCTACAAGTTGACCTATTTCCTCTTGTTTTTGTCGAATTAACTTGTCATAATCGACATCGGAAGTTGACGCGGAAAACCCACTTCCCATAAGAGCAGATCTAAATTGGAGTATTTCGTTCATGTCTAGAATATGGTTATTGATATTTATTAACTTAGTAAGCAATTCTTAGGCACGAAAGAAAAATGATACGTCACATAATTCGAATTTCTTTAAATTTCATAATGGGCGCAAGGAGCATTTATCTATGCTAATTCTGTAAGTATGGTATCGGTCCATGTCAGACAACAATTTCCAACTATTATGTGACAATGTATTTTCTCTTAGCCCGTCTATCCGGTTTGCTGGTGTAATCACAAAGATGGGTAGACTAATCTCAGGTGGGATGAGGCATGGTCTAGAATCTCTGGAAAACAAAGATGATTCATTAACACTTTTTGTCCAGTTTGCTTTAAGAAGTCGGTTAGGAAAGGATTATGATCACGTTTTTGGCAAATCGATCTTTAATCTTACAGAAAGAGAGAAGATTAAACTTGCATCGTTTCCTTTAGATGACAATCACATTTTGAGAATTTCTATTATGAAAGAAGAAAAAAACCACACCCAGATCATTCAAAATATACTAGAGATTATTCCAAAGTTGCAGTCGCGTTAAAAGAAATAGCAGACAACATAA
>JALZOS010000374.1 GCA_030913755.1 Thermoproteota archaeon
ATATAACTAGCGTGGGTGAAATCAACATGAGCACAACTATAACATTGCAAATTTTTCATAACACAGAAATATCATAATTGCTCAAGTGTCTTCGCTTTCATAAGTTGAGTTTTACCGAGAACTAAATATACAATTTGCGTGGTAATAACACATTCTAGATTATGGGTGCTGAAATATGTCGTAGAATGAATTGAACTTATATAATAAAAACTACTACTGTCGCATCATGATAAAAACAGGTAAATCGGTATCATACCTCATGGGAGTATTACTTTTTACTGTACTCATGTCAATCGCACCCATATGTGTATCCTCCGCAAAGTCACAGGAGCCACAGAACAACAATATGACTAACAGCGGTATTCAACCTAGTGACATCAAAAATAGTCTCATTTCTGTTCAAAATAATACGAATCCTAGCTATATCAAACTCACAGATAATCAAATTAAGGCTGCATTAAGTGATCTACTAGGCTGGACTTTGGTTAACGGCAAGCTTCACAAGACTTTTGTGTTTGTGGATTTTCCCACTTTATTTGAATTTATGTTCAAGGTAGCTAACACTTCTCAGGTTCTAAACCATCATCCTAACATGACTTCGACTTTTAATACTCTAACAGTAGATTATGACACATGGCGCTTGGGACATGCTATTTCTGACATGGACGTGCGGGCAGCGGGTATTATAGAAAAGCTATACGGTAACAGCAGCTATACAAAGTGAAACATGTGAGCGCTACGCGTTTGGCTCTGTTGGGTGATGTGATTCGTCTGGATTTGTGGCTGCTCATAATTTCGAATATTCCGATTTTCAACTGAATGGCCGTACAATCCTCAAAGCAAGAACTAAGCTACAAATTATCCCAAATAAGTCATTATCTTTGATTTTATTGCCGTTTCCTTAACTATATACAAGTATACAATCACGTATGAGCGAATATGAATAAATTGATTTGGTTCAATATTGGACTTATAGCCGTTTTAATTCGGACAGGCACTGCATCAATTCCAGTGGTTGGGGGCATCCGTACATGTGTTCGATAATAGGATATTCAGGGATAGGAAAGGCAGCTCCCTTGTTGGTTGGAGGACTTCAGAAAATGGAATATAGGGGATATGACAGCGTTGGAGTAGCTACTCTAAACAGCGGAAAGTTGTTGATCAGAAAGGGAATAGGCAAAGTCGAAGAAGTAAACAGATCACTGGGGTTAAAGGAAATGGCAGGTCAATTGGGTATCGGCCATACAAGATGGGCTACGCATGGTGGAATTATTGATTCCAACGCTCATCCTCATTCTGCCTGTACGACGAATTTGGCAATCGTCCATAATGGCGTTATCGAAAACCATCAGGAATTAAAGGAGGAGTTGCTAAATGAAGGTCATGTCTTCAAGAGTGAAACAGATAGCGAAGTTATAGCGCACCTTTTAGAACACTATTGGGCATTAAAGAATGACATTAAAGAGGCCATGATAGATACATGTAACCGACTAAGGGGTTCCTTTGCATTTGTTGCAATGTTTGACGATTCGACCCTATGTGCCGCAAGATATGATGAGCCACTTATAGTTGGAATTACCGCTGGTGGTTATTTTATTTCTAGTGATGTATTGGGTTTTCTGGATTACACGGATCGCGCTATATTCTTAGACAATAGGGACATAGTACTGTTAGAAGGAAACAATCTTTCTCTAATTAACTTTGATGGCGAAAAAGTAGAGCGAACTCCAACGCAAGTTGCATGGGAACTTGCAGATAGTGACAAAGGAAAATACGCATACTTTACTCTAAAGGAAATCTATGAACAGAGTCACACTATCTTCAAAAGTATGCAGCAAAAGAAAGAAAGCGTAGAAACATTTTGCGATATACTTACAAATGCAAAGGATGTTTTCGTTACTGGTAGTGGGACTAGTTATCATTCAGCATTGCTAGCAAAACACATCCTATCTAAATACTCACAGATACGCGTAGAAACTGTTGTATCAAGCGAATTCCAATATTCTTCTGAGTTATTAAATGAAAATTCTGTACTAATTGCTATTTCCCAAAGTGGTGAAACTGCAGATGTACTACAGTCAGTTAAGGCAGCAAGAGAAAAAGGGGCTAAAGTCCTTTCAATTGTAAATGTAACTACATCATCTCTTGCTAGACTGAGCGATTGTTTTCTAGAAGTGAAATGCGGACCTGAAATAGGAGTAGCTGCCACGAAGAGCTTTACAAGCCAGTTATCAATAATGTATTATATAGCTGATACTATCGGCGGTAACTTGACAGGTATTTCAACAGATAGAATGGAATTATCAAAAGCAATCGAAAAAAGTTTAGAATTTGAATCAAAGATTGCAGAGTTTGCAGCACAGATTAAAGATGCAAAGGATATATACATCCTTGGTCGTTCCAATCACTTTCCGATCTGTCTAGAAGGCGCTCTTAAGATCAAAGAACTTGCTTATATTCACGCCGAAGGCATAGCAGCGGGAGAACTGAAACACGGGCCTCTAGCCTTAATCGATAAAAATAGCGTTGTAATAATTTTGAATCCTGACGATTCGACATATATTGATACTCTTTCTAATGCGCATGTAGTAAAATCTAGAGGCGCTAGACTAATTGGCATAACAAACAAGCCCGACCCCATATATGACTACTGCATACCTATACCATGCATCAAAGAATCATTATTGCCAATGGTTGAAGTGATACCACTACAGATTTTGGCGTACCATCTAGCACTTCACAATAACGCCAACCCAGACTATCCACGCAACTTGGCCAAATGTGTTACTGTAAGGTAGGAACTTCGATACCTGAAGATTTAGACAGCAGCTATCAAGATAAAAGAGGAATTTCAATTCAGTAGCGCATTCCAAACAGCTGGGGACTGACCATTCTGTTGTTAGAGAATTACATGACCTCTTTCTGTAGTTGTTGCAAATACCTCTTTCTGTAGTGGCTGTTCGAGTGCAGTAAACACATAC
>JALZOS010000421.1 GCA_030913755.1 Thermoproteota archaeon
GCAATATTCAGAGCGATTTGTTGGAAATAGTTTCATTATACAATTTTTCTCGCCACTCCAAAATGGCTCAGATAATTTTCACGATAATATCAACATCGCCATTGGAAACTTGCCAACTAATATAACCAATCTCTCCCAATATTCTGATGCAAACATCGGGTTGATAAGCAGATCTCTTCGAGGATTTAACTATAGTGGGTCAAATAATTCTGCGAATCTTGGTGGCATGCTTGCAGTAGAAAAGGTGTTCACTGCAAAAAGAGCGATATTAGATAAAGAGCTTAATGCCACTAGACTTGATCTAAAGATAATGCAACTTTATACGATAAACAATAACAAAGGATATGTCCTTACGTATACTGCAGAAATCCCAACTTATGATAAATACACACGAATACTACAAAAAATGATTGATTCATTCCAAATACTGAATGGAACGTCATCATCGACCTCCAATTCCACCCAAGGAACAACAACTAATTCCACTTCGTAGCAACGTCTCAATATCATGCCAGGGCAAATTGCCTTACAAGAATATTTTTGAATCGGCGAGTTATTTTCTGTGTGTAATGGGTATTCCCTTGGACGGCAAGCGGCAAACCAGAGAAAACTGGGATCCTAATAATATTTGCCAGCAATGAGAAAAAAAGAGATATTTCAGACAGAAAAGATCTCTAGCAGCATTTCACTATTACTGTTGATTCCGTGTGATTCAAAGACGGAGTTATTTACGGATTATAATGCCGACAAGATCAGCACCATATAGTGTTGTGTTTCCTACCAATTTTATCTCAACATTTCTGGGGGATTTCCAGTCAGCACCCACTGTTTTCGTTCCGTTACTTTCAGAGACGATTGAAGTCAGCTGGCCCAATTTCTCAATCATTGATGATGTAGAGTTTGTGGAATTTGTTATAAGCGAATCGCTAGTACTGGCATCTAGGACATTGATCTCATTTGTAATGTCATCAACTAGTTTAGAATCTATATTTATAGCAAAGGCATCAACTTTAACAGCAGGCGCGCTCCCAGTGCCAGCATACCTCAAATCAACACCCATCTGACTAGGTGAGAGAATATCAAATTTAGTAACAGTAACATTTTCTACCAAACTCGCAATATCTGTACTACTACTTGCATTAGAATTTCCTAACTGGCTTAGTACGTCTGAGATTGGGGGCCCCTGTGCCCAAGAATGAGGAGTAACTAATAGCGCAAGAGATACGAACAACGCTAGAGAAAATACAAACCAACTTATCATCATGTTGTTATTTCGTTCAATTTACGTGAATTAAGATATTTAAAACTACTGGACGAAAAACTAAAAAACTATAGGCTATCGTTTTTGCCAGAACGTCAATGAGTTCTCAGTTATGTCAAAACCTGCGTCCTTTAGTTTAAACTGCTCTAGTATGTTCTTGAATAGCTCTGCTAGGTATAGAGACCATTTTTTGGACATGTCGTACTGTATGACATATGAATGTCTTGTATCATGTACTTCATGTCTATATGCGTAACCAGATATCCTTACCCAAGTCTTGAGCACATCTATAGCGGATTTTATGTTGTACTCGCTTCTTAAGAGAAGTACACAATCCTTTGTGTCTCTTCGCAATGTATTTTGCCAGGGAACAAATCTCCTCTTCGCAAAATTTTTCGATAAGCGTAACTATCAACTTTCTTCTAACAGGAATAAAACCCGCCCTTGCTGCATTTGAATACCAATCTACACGTTCCTTTATCGTTTGGCTCACCAATCTATTTAGGGTGATACCTTTTTGACTAGCTTCCTGCCGAAGTTTATCTAGAACTATTTCATCTAGCCTCAGGCTAATGCTTTCTCCCTTTCCCTCATTATACCTCGGGTATGGTGTCTTGCTTAGTCTTGGCAAACGGATTGTTCCAAGACTTGTCATAACGTACTATATTTCTACTTTAGCAAAATAATCAGCGTAAGTAATATAGCGTCGTAACACAATGCATTAAAAATAATGCAGCGTCATCACTGTTTTTAAATATGAATAAGTACACAAAGTAATACTCGATAAAATGAAATCTCATGCCAAGAAAACCGTCTTAAAAACGATAAGAATGACACAGGAGCTTGATGATATCCTTCACAAAGATAGTGGAACCAAGAAAATTGGCGTTAACACTTTAGTTTCTACTATTTTTACCAAATACGCAGAATGGGATAGATTTGCAGAGAAATATGGTTTCATGTATTTATCGCGTGAATTCTTCAACTTAGTCCTGCAAACCGTTGATGTAGAGAAACTTAAACATATTTCAGAAGACTTCTACGGTGTCGGGGG
>JALZOS010000003.1 GCA_030913755.1 Thermoproteota archaeon
GGATGGTTTAGGCCTTCCTTTTGGTTCTACGTCAGGATAGAATAGCCAACGAAAGAATTTCACCACAATGACTCTATTAAGATTGTACGACCCTATCCGTTTGTGAAGAGGATCTCTCGCTTCTGTCTTTCTATGTGAATCTAGATAAGAAAGTATATCCTCTCTGGTAAAATCCCTGAAATACTTACCAATCTGATTGGAAAGCGTACAGAGTGAAAATTAAATTTTCTCTGTAGCTGTCTGATATATTAGACTCAGACTTTGCAGCAAGCAGGAAATTAGCTATATCTGAAGCGTTTTCCGTGGGTTGGTTCAAAAGCCTTATTACAAATTGGTGGCTTATTCCTTCCGTTGCTCTTTCAATCTTCATCTGGATCGTTGATCCATTCTCCAGATGGGTTTTAGCTCGCACGTGCATGTTTGTTCATGTTCTCGGCATTATATAAGATCGTATTCATAGCATCTCTATTATGGAATAATGGCTTATCTTTTGAAATAATTCATTATTTCATTGAATGCTAATTTCCATCCTTCAGGTCCAACTCCTTTTAATCTCATTACCCTTTCAATATGTGAGCTTTGCCAAGTCCCATCAGTTCGTTGAACTAACATAGGGAAATCGACTAACTGTAGCATTGACTCATCATTGGGACTATCTCCAATACCAAAGAAGACAACCTTGTTTTTGTATTTGTATTTGAACAGATCAATTAGCACTTTCACTGCTGTGCCTTTGTTATTTCCTCCCGTAACATCCATGAATCTTCCCCCAGAAATGACCTTTAGACCAGAATCTTCTACCTTAGTAACGAATTTACCGAAGTCACGGTTATTGATTTCTACAATAGTTTCCCCGTACTCTCTTTGAATCATTCTCAGGGCAGCCTCTTTTTTCATCTGTGCTATTTTACAAAGTTCATCTATTGGCATTTCCGATGCTGCCGTGAAATCCAAATCATAATTTTCGCGTAATTCTTTAAGTTTCGAGATTATTATTGCAGCCGGTTTTCCTAGTTCTATGACTTGATAATTGTCAATTTTTCTTGCTTTAAAATTCAAAGTACCATCAAAATAGGATGAAGGAAGGAATATGGCGCCACCATTTTCCACAATAAATGGTTCAGAAAGCTCGGCTTCTCCCCTTATCAGTTCCTGTTCTGCCTTAGTTTTGGAGGAGCATAATACTAAGGGGATCCTACAGGCAGTGAGTTTTTTTACGAGAGCCCTTGTCACATCAAATTGACCAGTGAAAATATCTATTAGTGTTCCATCAATATCTGTAAAGACAACTCCATGAGACATTTAGTTGCGTTAATTGATTAAGACTAAACCATTTATAATTAATTACATTAGTGAAGCCTACTTCGATTCCAGAAAACTGGTAACAAATAAACAGTAATAGCTTGGAAGAAATGTTCAGGTTATATGCTGCTATCAATTGTTTATCATCGATATGCTATTAATATTAAATGAGCCATTATCTCAAGCTGTATGTTGAAATTATTGTGATGAAATAGTACTTCGTAGTATTAAACTGAGTACAAAAAAACGTTGCTATTCCACATTAGAGGTGACCGAATCCCACCTCGTACCACCTTGGGTACAGGGTACAGCCTCTCGAGCCTCAACATATTAAATCATCATGTAATCATGTAATCATGAAATCATAATAACAAGGTCAATTGTTAAATTAGCGTCAGCTTGGGGTCGCGACTTTCAGAAGGAAAAAAACTTCGTAGCCACGACAATTTTTCGAAAAACCTATCCAACGCTGCCATCCAATTAAAGATGTAAGGGTCAGGCTGCATCAATATCACATCAATTACTACATACAAAATTATCGGATATTAAAATTATGAGAAAAAACCAAAAAATGAACCGGCTACTCATATTATGTCCATAACTGGCAAATCCGTAAAGTGATAAAGTGATAGTGGAGAGTAAAAGTGATCCGTGGCCCGTTGGGTTTCAACCTAGAGATTGAGTTCTAACGGGATTGATAAATCCCTGCCCTGTTTCACACTTGAATTATCTCCAATCGTCTATTGCATAGACGTCTTCTTTATGGTAACCGGGATCGTTATTTTTAGTCATCATAACGCCTTGATATTCTGTCTTGAATCCCCTCGAGATCATTTTTCTATATGCACCCAAGTTACCAATGTTGACACCAGCGAGAAGTGTCGTTAATCCTTGCGATGCAGCATAGCGTTCGCAAGATGCGAGGAGATGGTCAAAATTATCGGAGGCAGATTGGCCTTCATTTGCTGTCATTCCAAATTTGACATAACATGTACCACTTCCCGCTTCCGTTCTTGGTCCGCAGTGACATATCGCTAGACCTGCTAAATTATTATTTGCGTTAGCCTTAAGAAGAATTATTTCACCAAGTTTCTGCGTAGTGACAGATACTATTTCGTTCCTAAGATCCAAACCCCTATAGATTGAATCCGTGAGCGAACTACAATTTCCGAGGATTTCTGATTTTCTGTCTTCTGGGACGTCCGAATATTTGAACCAACTTGTCGGAGCTTCATCTGCTTTTGTTTTGCTATCTGACTCAACAGGTTTTGACATCACGTTAGTGAGAAACCTAGGCCAAAAGTCATATTTTTGATAGAGATGGGTATGTTTAGGACTGTGAGAAAACGTGAATAACCCGATATGTTTTGTTCCAACTATTTCAAAGATTTCCATTGTCTTGTCAAGCAGATTTTTTGCGATCCCTTTATCCCACAAGTCTGGACGTACCGTGAGCGGTCCAAAAAATCCCACACTTCCCCAGTTCGCAACAAAATTCGATCCTACCAATTGTCCATACATTTCAGCTGCCAACGATAACGAGGGATCTGCTCTGAAACGCGTCCTGACAAAATCTGCATCCCCATAAAAAGTCCCTGGATCAAGTAATCCAAGAAATGTACCAAAAGAAATTCTAGAGATTCTATCTGCTTCGTCTAGATCAACCTCTTTGAGCGGTCGAATTATAGGTTTCATTGTTTATAAGTATAGGTTTCTGCTTTACTAAAGTTTTGAGGAATCTCCACTTAAACAATATATCAACATGAACCGGCATTAATATGGATGGGAATGGATTTTATAGCTCTTAAGATCTTTACACGTAGGAAAGTTGGTATTATATTGATCACATCTCCATGAGGTAACTAAAAGAGAGATAAGTAATTAGTATAGAATAAGGTTTGAGGATAAAGTGAAGGGATATCGAAAACTTACACTGATTACTGGAATACTAGGATTGGTTATTCTAGTACCGATCATTGTAGGTTACGCATATGTCAATAGTTTAATTGGACTTCCAATTTTAGGTCTCTTTCTCGGCGGACTATTACTTCATGTATTTCTTCTCCTTATTGTGAATGTCGCCAGTCTCTATATTGCCTTTAGAATAAAGAATACGAAGATTGCTGGCATCTTGTTAATAGTATGCGGCGTTGTTATACTGGCTTCAGCGACTTTCCTCGGAATTCCCTCGTTTGTCTTATTTTGTATTGCGGGAATACTTGCATTAAGGGAGAAACCAACATTCTCCAGTCTGATCCAAAAAAAGAAGTAGGAGATGTGGAATTTGAAGGGAAGACAACAAAGAGAGTTAGTATACAGGGAAGCATCCTAAAACAACCATTAAAAGAAGACCCATTTATGCGACGGATCCGACGCTTCAGGCTTCTGAAGAATATCAAGAAATAAGTACCTTTTTTTCATATTGTCAAAACTTTTATGTTTACTAGTCTTGAAGAGCATAAAACCTAGATATTTAATCTTCTGTAAGCGTCCGAGATTTCACGCATAATTCCTGAAATATAGTTGGCAACTATACCGGCGCTACTTATGCCTGCCGATAGTAATATATTCTTGAAATATGCTGAAAGGCCTTCTGTTATACATTCAATTTCTTGTTCGAACCCAATCTTGTCAGCATACGTAATAGCAATGGTCATTTCCTTAACTTAAGAGTCAGAATCTGATTAATAATTTCATATTCAACTAGTGAATACAGTCTGATATTCAACTATTTTGCTATCATGACTTGACTTTTACTTTATGTGATTCTACAAACTCTTGCTGGTAGTCCTTAAGGCCCATCTGAGGATAGTGCGAGGAATCGTCAGTGTGCGGTAATGCCACCATTTTAACGAGCACAATAAAAATTCCGATAGAAGGGGGCGTTATTTGCAATTGTGCGTGATAAGCAGCACCGGTTTGCCATGGCCTGCTATAGAATTCAATAGAAGGATATTTTGCAATAGTAGTCTCGGCTAGACCCATGTAGCTTGACCCTATATTGTCCCCTTGAGCTATGCGCAAGGGTATCTGGGTAAAATTATCATCTATTATCTTTACATTA
Source organism: Thermoproteota archaeon (assembly GCA_030913755.1). Lineage (GTDB taxonomy): Archaea > Thermoproteota > Nitrososphaeria > Nitrososphaerales > Nitrososphaeraceae > TA-21. The sequence goes on from JALZOS010000003.1 coordinate 4,367, forward strand.
TCATTTTTCATACTAGTCAAGTTAGGGAACGATATAGAGATGATTTGAGTATCTGCAGGATCGCCCTTATTAGTGCCAATAACAGATATTTCGAATTGTTTTCCTATATGAACCTCTGACTCAGATAAAGTGACGTTACTTATGAAGGGTATAGGTTTTGAGAAAGTTGCATGTGAATTGTAAACCATGGGGAAAAAGTGTAACGAAAGAAAGAAGTAGGCCGCTAACGAAGCTGCAATAACTGTAACTAGTACAAATGTTCTTTCCGGTA
>JALZOS010000015.1 GCA_030913755.1 Thermoproteota archaeon
GTATGGATTCATATAATCCAACAAGTCCTGAGTCAAAGCCTTTTCGCCTGAATTTGAAGAACTTGCCATCGACAAACTAGGACTGAAAGTGATAGAATCTATCATCTTTTGTACATATGGAAAATAAGAATCAAATTCTTGTGGTTGAGCATAATAAGAAATTATATACATATTCATTCCTTCAACTGTCCCAATCTCCATGCCCTTAATTATCTCTCCGGAATTCCCGGCCTTTCCATAAAAGGAGAACATATAGGCGGGATTTTGATTGGTACCTACAAACGAAGTATTAGTACTTGCCTTTTCGAGTTTGAAGTCAGGAATTGTTTCTTTCTTGAAGTCAATTGAGGACTTCAGTGCATCGGCTAATGTTTGGTCCGATCCGCTGAGAGAGTTTACTGACATGACAACATTTTCTGCATAAGTGTCGTTAATACTCTTGCATGGAGAGTCAAATTCTACAAAATAGTCAGAAGATTTGACATCAGGTGATAAATAACTGTCGTACTTGTGCCAGCTTGCTGGAAAGCTTAATTTTATTCCATAGGTATCATTTTCATACATTAAATAATTCTGCTGATTGTAGGATGGGTCCAGCAGCTTTAGTTGAATTGAATTTATCATACTAGTTGCAATTTTAAGATGACCATCGTAGTTGTCGGGCTTTGCAGAAAACATGATTACATATAGATTCTGTCCATTAGAACCAATAACTTCCATCGATTTAGTAACGCCTATTACAGAGTCTGAATAAGTATACACAATCATTCTGGCTGGAATTCCTCCTAATTCAGTGGTCGATTCCTTCATTAGATGAAAGTCGTTCGATTGACGCAGGCTATCAATTCTATTTTGAACGACTTTATCAATTGGTAAACAAGCAGATGGATAAACATAAACATCAAATGTATCAAGATAATTGTTTGTTAAACCATATGAATAGAATCTTATTCCATCAGTTAACGGCTCCTCATTCCAGTCTAAAGGATATGTTAGGTGAACTCCTAGAGACGGATTATCGTAGTTGAGAAACTCTACCTTAACATCATCCGTTTTCTTCTTTGCTGACGCATCACGAAGGAAAAATGAGGATGATAAGCATAGTGCAAAAATCAGTAATAACAGAATCACTTTGTATAAAAATATGCTCTTGTTCTCATGATGGCTCATCATATTTTTATAATGTAGAAATAATTATAATATTTTTATATTAATTGTTGGATATATATCATCTAATTAGCTTATTTCTAGTTTAATTCTGTCCAGATAATTCTTGTTACGGATGTTTCATTTAGTCAACTTCTTTTTAATGGAGGCTGTAAAGTTGATAGGAAGCCCCCCTAAGACTCCCCAAGTATAGCCCAAGCGTTCGAATCCCAATCCGAGTATTACCATCCAAGGACCTTCGCAGATGTAGCGGCCGCCTCATCCAACGCTTGCTTTGGTTCCTTCGTACCATTGTAGATTTGTTCTATTGCTTGTCTTATGTTGTCAGCTAGCTGTGGATATTCCGGTATACTGGGCCGATTTCTAGCAACTTTGAGCATACTGATCAATTCATCATAATATGGCGTAGTTGCATTCAAATCTCGTGCGTAAGGGCCTTCGCCTATTGGTACCTGGGTGGGCAGATTTGAATGTGCCGCTAAATATGGAGCAAGTATTTTGGGTTCTACCAATATCGTAAGAAATTCCCATGCCAGATCCTTGTGAATTGATGTGTTAGGAATACCAAGTTCCCATCCTCCCATTAAGCTGCTAGTCTGATAATTCTTATCTGTTACTGGAAACATTGGGATAAAGCCAACTTTCTGTTTGAATTCTTGTTTCTTTTCAGGTGAGGTTATAGGAAATCTCTCACCTATGTGGTGTTGTAATGCTTCAATCATAACTGCAAACTTCCTATCCAAAAACTCTATTCCCCAAAAATGATTTTTCTGTGGCTTTATACCAGCACTTACCTGTTGTTTGAGAAATTCCAGTGCCTTTACTCCTTCACTGCTATTGTACGCTGGAAACCAGTAACTACCTTTTGATGGATGTCCAGGCTTCATCTTAACTATTTCTCCCCCCATAATCCAGAGATACGGATACCACAGATCAGGAGAATGGTTAGCACCGGTAAGATGAATACCTTCTATTCCTCGAGGCATGAGAACTGAGTTAAGTTTCTTGGCAGCTGTAATATACCCATCCCATTTCTCCAAGGAATTAGGATTAACGCCCGCTTCACCCAATAAATCCTTCCAATACCAAATTCCCCTGACATCGGTCCATGCCCATATTCCATAAACATTACCTTGGTATATGCCACCATCCCAGTTTGCTTGATAC
>JALZOS010000017.1 GCA_030913755.1 Thermoproteota archaeon
ATCCAATGCCTATCCGTTAGAAAAGATTCACAATTACAGGTTGACACGAAATGCAATTGATTCTATATGTAAGGAGCTATGCTCAATGAATGGTTATGAAATTTCTGCTTTACGTGCTATGGATGCAACCAGAGCTGAAACAATTATTGCAGGTTCGTATGTTATTTATACCCTAATGAAAAAGCTTGAATTCGAAGAGGTTGTTGTAAGTGCTTATGGTTTACGGGAAGGAATTATTGCAGCCTTCCTTCGAAATCCTGATGTTTCTAAACATCACAGTTTAGAAAGTTTGGAAAAACAAATTCTAAAAATAGTTTCTAATAATTATGAGCGTAATATTCCAAATATCGGACTAGAGGGCATGCTCCAGTATATGATTTCAAGCGGATCTCTGAAGGAGAGGGAAGCTCAGATATTGTCATTCGCAATCCATACGTTGACAAAACTCCCCACTACTAACAAACTCCACGAGCTCTTCTATATGATATTAGATGAAGATTACCCTTATCTAACTCACAGAGAACAGCTTGTATTGGCGTTGTCAATAGTACAGTCTAAAAAGGCGAAGACTTCTGATTGGCTATTCTATAAATATAGGTCAATTCTGAAACCACAGAACCAGAAATCCATTCAGAAAATAGGAATATTGCTTAGATTGAGTGATCTAATTGTTAAGAGTCGATCTCAAATTATACTTAGGGAATCCAGAAATAATGGAATAACAATAGACATATCATCTTTGACGAGAGTATACCCGACTATCTTGTTTCAACATATTATTCAGAAGGTCAGTGAGGTCTTTAATATTATGATAGAATATTCTTTGGCAAACAATTCCGATAAACTAAAACATAGCGAGGATGGGATGATCACGGTTAAATACACATAGTGATTTGCTTTGACTTATACTAAAAAACACAGGAGAGAAAGTATTTCTGATAAAGGTAAACTTGTAGTGGTCGAAGGTATAGACGGATCTGGTAAGTCTACACAGGTTGGACTGTTAGAAAAATGGTTTCGATCAAAAAATATTCCCGTGTTTTTGACTGAATGGAATTCATCAGAGACGGTGAAACAAATTACGTCGAAAGGCAAGAGAAAAGGGCGACTAACGCCCATTACTTTCTCTTTGCTACATGCCACTGATTTTGCAGACAGGTATGAAAGAAATATACTTCCCCTTTTGCAATCAGGATATGTAGTTCTGGCAGACCGTTATATTTACACCGCTTTTGCTAGGGATATAGTTAGGGGTTGTAATCCTAAATGGGTTAGAAAGGTATACGAGTTCGCAGTGAAACCGGATATTGTGTTCTATTTTAGGGTACCTGTAGACATAGCTGTCGAACGAATACTGTCTGGCAGGCCCAAATTGAAATATTATGAGGCAGGTATGGATTTAGATCTAAGCAACGATCCATATGAGAGTTACAGGATCTTCCAAAGTCGGATTATTGAACAATATGATAAATTGGCAACATTGGAAAACTTCACCATAGTCGATGGAACAATGGAAATCGAAGAATCTCAGAGGTTTTTGAGATCATTAGCTACTAAACTTTTCCCGACAAGGATTCCGAATCGTAAGAGGAGGTCCGTTGTTGTATGAGCGATTTGCGAAGAAACAAGAACATGAGAAAAGCCAATTTCTACGGACATGCTATCCCATATCTAGAGAAAATTGAAATTAAGGGAAAGTTTATCGTAATAGAGGGTCCCGATGCCTCTGGAAGAAGTACACAAATTGAATTGTTATCTTCGAAACTTGAAGCAGACGGCCACGCTGTGATGAATGCAGGCCTCAGGCGATCGGAATTAATAGCTGAGGGGATATTAGAAGCAAAGAGAAGTTTTGTTCTCGGGAAAAGGACCATAAGCTTGTTTTATGCAGCAGACTTCGCAGATCAGCTTGAAAATAAAATTATTCCTGCATTAAGAGCAGGCTACGTAGTTCTATCTGACAGGTATATCTATACGTTATTGGCAAGAGATGCAGTCCGTGGTATCAGTAGAGCATGGTCACATAACTTGTATGGTTTTGCTTTAAAACCTGATATCTTATTTTACTTGGATGTAGACCCCAATGAATTGATACACAGAGTATTCGAAAAGAACTCTTCCCTTGATTATTACGAATCTGGCGCGGACCTTGGATTATCAGAAAATATGTTAGAATCATTTCTCATGTATCAAAAGCTAATAGCAAGAGAGTTCAGACGCATGCAAAGAAGATATGGAGTTATACCCATAGATGGTAATAGGCCTATAATGGAAATAAGTGTCGATCTCCAAAAAAGAATAGACGAGTATTTATTAATTCGCTAAACTAAAAATAACTAATTAGTCTTCATTGATTATTGGAACTCCTAACCTACTCGTTATTTAGTTTACTTTTAATATTTAGCTTAATTTTATCATCGAATAAAGATCTTTATCTCTGCATATTGGACGGAAACAATTGTGAGAGTGAAAAATATCTTCTCCATGTCACGTGCATCTCATATATGTAAAGGATTTATCATCATAGTGTTTGTCTGACCTTTGAGATCGTATTTAAATCCAAGGTGCCACTTGCAGCAGCGGATAACTTTCTAAAAATGGCATTGTGAAATCGGATATCTTCTCAATATGTTGATCTCAACAGCATGACTATGTAATGCAACCATTCAAGTAAATACATATTTTATATTGTATGTCATCCATAC
>JALZOS010000098.1 GCA_030913755.1 Thermoproteota archaeon
CCCTCATCATTCCCAGACGAAGAAAGACATGAACTGGATGAGGTACTGGATGAAACCAAGAGGATTATTAAAAAAACAACCAATGAAGCGAAAAGAGAAATTCCACGATATACTAAAGCCTTGGGCGAATTACAGCAACAAACGATTCATACAACAAAAGAAATTGGGTATGATTGCATAGAACTTCAAAGGGAAGTAACTTCTCTGATTCCTTACCTCGAACAAATGTACATGTCATTTTACGCGCCCTGGTTGTCCCCTAGGGTTATGACTGAATATTATACAAGGATGGTAGATAATTTTGTAGATAACGCCCTCGCCGCAACTAATTTGGCAAATAACCTAGCAGTAGTAAATATGGAATCTATTCAACAGATGTCTGATACTAATAGAGAGTACTGCAGGCTTGGAGTCGACACTGTAAGAAGCTTGAAAAAATCCCTAACACAATAGCCATCTTCTTAGAGCACTTAATTTCCTTTTTCTTTATTCTCTAGTCTAAAGGACACATAAGTCGAACCTTACAGCATGGGTGAGCAAAACAAGTAATAACTTGTAGAAACCTGAAACCTTGTCTAGTAAAAGAAATGAAGGTTGTTAATTAGCAGATGCTTCTAGTATAACCTCTGATCTGACTCGACTTATTTGGTAACAATTACTACAAACCATCTTATCGAACCAGTAGCGTAAGTCATGCATCCTCTTTCCGCATAGTTGACACCGCGTAATAGTTTGCATTCTATCTATAGTATACAGTTATAGTATAAAATCGTTTTTAGCGATTCTGCACCGTATGGTAATAATCACCATAATCGACCCTATTCAGAAATCATGTCCAATATAGGTAACTAAATGATTTGAGGGGTTCAAAGAAGAGATCACGATTGGAGGCCCAAGTTATGCCCTGATCCTATGGCCACCAAGTATTCACGGTGGTGTTTTTTGTACTTTCGTGGACACTGGTCCTGACAAACATTCTCAGCGCTTGTTAGCAAGGACAACATTTCAGTCGTTTTTGCTTTGAGTAAAATAGGTCAATCTATTCCATGATATTGTGTAATCGTTGTTACTGAACCACATGTCATCAATCCATGTGTTTTGAGGTGGCTTACTTTATTGGTTATATTGAACTACTAAAGTAAAGCACCATGGAGGGAAAGGGGTAGGAATTCGTATCCCTCCATGTATCTTTTGTCATGCCTGACGTATGTTTTTGATCATAGGAATGAATATTAACGATTCCTTAACATTGTTCACTCAGGAGAAGACCATCAAAACCTTTCAATAAGATCAATTAGCGTAGATCCCTTGTCCATGGTCACTGTGTGCTTGCGCTTGGAGTTGAAACGATTCTAGCTCTTCGAGTGCATTACTCTCGCCTTTATGTATTACGTGTTTGATTGCATCGACTGAAAAATCAGCATTTTGCAGAGAATATGGTCGCTTCGGACTTTTCCGAACAATGCGGGTAACACTTAGAATTTTTGCACCGTACTTTTTAACCAGTAGTCCGTAATTCCTTTCTATATTCGCCATCGGCCTGATTAGATGTGTGTTCGCACTGATGAACTGCACTGTAATAGGTCTCCATCAGCTCAACCTTTCTTGTTATCACAAAATAGGAGAGCGTATTATTCGCGATACTATCATTATTCCAAATATTCATGGTGTGCTATTGTTTCATAGGCAAGCGATTTGGAGGATAGCTGTGGAAAATAATGTCAACGTACCTACTTCCCGCAATGATATCAACTCATCCCAGTATAATTTTGTAAAGAACGACCTTGAAGCAGTTTCAAGAAATCCAGACATTAAATGGATCATAGTGTACTCTTATAGGCCACAATATAGCTCTCCCTCTGAACATCCAGAAAATGGAGATTTGAGAGATCTGTATCATCCTATTTTTCAAAAACACCAAGACATTGTATTGCAAGCTCATAACCACAATTATCAAAGAACTTATCCCATTAAATATGATTAAGAGGCATCTTCAAATCCATTTGTAACAGACAATAATGCTAAAAACTATGAAGATCCAGTTGGATAGGTATACGTTACAGTAGGAACGGGAGGAGCAGCACTACATAGGCTTAATGGAAAGGCGCCATACGTAGCTGCACAGTATATGGGATTTGGCTTTTTAGATATTTCAATAACCAGCAATGGTCGAAATCTGACTAGCTCTTTTTACGCTAGTTATGATGATACAGTTAGAGATAGATTTACTCTAATAAAATAAAATCGAAGTAATTGTGCCAACTTGTCACAACTTGGTAACGTCCAAGTACTAGTCAGATCATTACGGGAATTGGGAAGACAGACTTGACTTATCGAAATTAGGGGCTGCGCTCTTGGCTGAGGAGAGGTCGAGACTTGATACTCACGAAGACCAATTAACGATAGGTCGTTTAATAATGTTATAAAAATGGTATTTCTTCAGGATATACTTATGATAATCTATTAGCCATTACACATATTGCATGCCCGTTGTTCTTTATGAAGAGATACTGTATGTGCTACAAAAAGATGAACTCATGGAGTTAATAGGTAACACATACAAATAAATTTCAAATGGCCTCAGTTATTTTTGTCACCATCCCAATTAAAACATTCAACGTCGAATATTAGCTTATTGAATTGATCTCAAACTATTCGATCCGGATTAAGAGATTAGAATTGAAATTACTTAACAATCATTAGACATATGCAATTATATCTTAATAAAAATGGAATTCATCTCGATAATCTAATAATAATGACTTACTTGCAAAGATAATTTGTGGATATTCTATAGACTTTGCAGTAAAATTTTGATCACTTCTCAGAATTCTGTCAAGTATATTGTTACTAGGGGATTTTTCTGTAATTTTTTTTAGTAAGTCGATTTATTAACGACTGTTCTCAAACAACCTCAATGACTTTAGAACAGAAAACAAAAAGAATTATGACAATAGTATCGTCTGCTTTTGCATGCGCTATTCTAGTAGGTGCAATCAGTGTTACAGGTGCACAAGCTGACGTAGGTTACGATAGGGGTGAAAAACTCAAAGGATTCACATATGATCATGATAAAGCAAGTGAAAGCAAAGCAAAAAAAGCATGTAATTCTTTGGACGAAAAAGAAGAATGTATCGAGTGTATTGAATACAGAGCCGATTTGCAAGGATTAAAAGGATACGAAGTAGTCAAATGTTTGAAAGAACCAGACAAGTATCATTATTAGAGGAAAACTATAATTATTTTTTACACTTGGTTCTTCCATCATTTTCTTTTTTAATTAGATTTTTCGTCTAAATTTACTGCGTGTAATTATTTCTTAATAAGAAACATAATTTAATCGATTATGATTCTACCACCGTTAAGAATGGTGAGGTAAAATCAAGACAGAAATCCCCATTTTTATGCAGATATTTGAACCTAAAACAAACGAGAATGAATGACGTAAACTGTTGTTTCTGGTTTTTATCACTGGTGATGAAAGTTAATGGGCCAAGACATGATTGACAAGAGAAGTGGCTACGTATCCTTGGCCTATCACAATTGAATCACATTGCGTTAGCATATTATACGAGCCGGCATTTATTAGAGAATTGAATTAAAGTATTAATTTTTTCATTAAGATACCGTCTTCTTCTTCCGTTAAAACTACATAACAACCGTCTCCGCTGTACTCGTACTTGTGGTCCAGGTATGCTGGAATAGTCAGACCACAACTACTTTTGCCCGTTAGAAAAGTCCTTGTTCGGGTCTTGCCTGACGCTTTCTTTATGAATTAACCGCCGCTCCTTTTTTCAATTTCTATATGCGATTGGTTGAGTTTGTACTTTTGGGCAAGCCTGTTTGGAATAGGTAACATTGAAGAGAACGCCCGATTTGGATATATCGGAACAATAGGCTTTCCGTTATACCGTTCTCTATTCTTTAACACGGTATCAAATCTATTCTCTAATAAAAATATGAATCTCTGTCTTATTTATAAGAATATGTACTAAAAAGCAAAATACTTCAGTTACTATATTTTAGCCATGACCATTGTAAGATTGAAAACATTGGAACGGGACCATAAGGTAAAAGAACTTCTAAATATGTTCATGTTACCATGTGTAGATCATACGAATTATCAACCAAAACCAAGGCCCGAACTGACGGGAGGTTCAGCAATTCATGTCAGAGAAGTGTACAGAATCAAGGCAGTGAGCGGCTTACTAAGATGGACTAGAAAGTCAGTTAGTTAGATGTCGAATCAAAAAAAGAAAGAAAAATAAAGAGACTTCTAGTCTCCTGATTCACCTATTGTTCCATTGGTCGCAAGGTTCATAATAGCTCCGAATGTCTCTCCATTGTCTGTTGATGTTCTTACCAGAGGTTCCTGTGATGTTTCATTAGTTTCCCACCATGTTACTGTAACACTTCCGCCTCCTGCAGATATAGCGCCATTAGTAGAATCAGTGTCACTAGAATTACTCAGATTGATCTTATCGTTAAATGTTTGTCCTCCGTCTGTCGACGCTCTAAACATTACTTCTGGATGTCCCGTTTTATTACTCGCCCATACTATGTACACATTTTCACCCGAAGTGACAGGACTGGCTGGAATCCCTGGGTCAACCCCAGCAGCGTATGATGACTGAGTCGCTAGCATTGTTGCTGTTGCAGTTGTTGTTCCAAGGGTTATCATTATGATAACTCCTAAAATGATTTTTGCATTCATTGGCAACTTTTGAAACTATCGATTATAAAAGGAAGGCTGCCTTCAGAAGGAAAAAACTGACTAAATTATCTTGTATGCCATCTATGAATACGTACCTTTTGGCGGTGCGGTAGACTGTGTTACTACTGGCGTTGAAGGTACAATAATCCCTTCGTCTATGGCCATCTGTCTTAGTTTGGCCTTCTGTTGTGGTGTGATGTGCTCTGCATTGAATAAATAGTCAAAAGTTTTTTGGAATAACTTCAAAGTTTCATTGATGTTAGGTTCTTTCTCTATCTTCTCCCACAGGCCGTTAGGTGCGTTAAGTGTTGAAACCAGGACAA
>JALZOS010000125.1 GCA_030913755.1 Thermoproteota archaeon
ACACAGATGGTACGCATTAGAGGAAGATATCCATGGCGTCAATCAGTTACGAGTTATCGGGGGCGTAAGTGATTGTTGTCTACGTTTAGCACTCGGATTTTATGATGGTCGAAACAATAATCTTAACAACACCGATGATGTGAGCGCTGTTATCGAAAATGAAAAGAATAAAAATAATAAAAGTCTCGAAATTCCAATGCATCCTGTATCTGAAATTGAAATAGCAGAGCTTACAAAAGTAATAGAAAATGCCAATAGATATATGCAAATTGCATTTGCAGAAGATCTCTACTTGTATTGTCAAGCAAATAACATAGGTTTTTCAGAACTACGAAATGCTCTGAACACTAAGTGGAACGTCGATATTCTCGAACCGAGGGATGGTATTGGAGGTCATTGTCTTCCAAAGGATACCAAGATGTTTATACACTCGTCACGATCAATTAGAAGTAAAATTCTTTCTGCAGCCATTGAAGTTGATTCAGATTATAGAAGGCATAGACAATCAAGATGTTCGCCGCTACTTTCTGTTCCTACTAATAAAGCCGAAGTAAACTGACATAACGTCTGGTTTTTTTCTATATGAGATCTAGGACAGTAGTGGCTTTTGGGGCCCATCCTGATGATCTCGAAATTGGAATGGGGGGAACTACAGCCAAACTTGCTGAGTTGGGATACGACGTCAGACTAGTAGTTGCAACACTTCCTAATTTTGTGAAGACCGATACTAAAGAAGAAAGGAGGTCGGAGTCTACGAGATCCGCGAAAATAATGGGATGTCCTCCTCCAGATTTCTTGGATATTCCACCAGAAGAACTCACATTTGGAAGGAATTTCGTTACCAAGGTAGATGGAATAATTCAACAGTACCAACCCGAAGTCGTATTCACACAATGGATCGGTGATTCACACCAGGATCATCACGCACTTACCAGGGCGGTTATAGCCGCATGTCGAGACCAAAACGATGTTTTCATGTATGAAACAACTATTCCCGGCGGCATAACTGAATATGCATTTAGAGCCCAGCTGTTTGTAGATGTGACTAATACAATCGATGCAAAGAGAAATGCTCTTGAATGTTTTCAATCCCAAATGATACGTTGTGGACATCTTTGGATACCGGCAGTAATGGGTAGGTGTAGCTACAGAGGTTATCAAATCAACGTAAATTATGCAGAGGCATTTGAGGTGATAAAGGTTTCAAAATGGTGAGTCGAACTTAAAAGTACCGACATCCTGCATCTATTTTATGTGAGGATGATAGAGTTCATTCTAACTTTTTGATTCATTGGTCTGCTGAATTTGGCTGTCTAAAGTGACAACTCTATCTTGTTGGATCGCACTCAGGCATCAAAGGTCCTCATGGAAGACTTATAAGGACTTTACTTCCCTGACTCATTTTAAATGAAGATTTCCATTATTGGATCTGGTCGAGTGGGTTCATCAGTCGCCTTAAATTGTTGTATAAGAGAGTTAGGTGATGTATTACTTTTAGACATTGTCGATGGACTACCCCAAGGAGAATCATTGGATATAAACCATCAACTCGCTGAACTAGGTAACGACTGTCACGTCAAAGGCTCTAATGATTATCAAGAAATGAAAAATTCGGATTTTGTGGTAGTTGTTGCTGGAATAGGGAGAAAACCGGGAATGACAAGAATGGATTTGCTCAAGACAAACGCTGGTATTGTGAAAGATGTGTGCAATAAAATACGTACGTATTCTCCTTCGTCAACAGTTATTGTGGTAACCAACCCACTGGATCCACTTACGTATCTCGCCCTGAAGATAATAGATTCACATAGAGAAAAAGTAATGGGAATGGGAGGTATGTTGGATCTATCGAGATTTAAGGAATATATTAGCTCAGCTACGGGTATGTCTCGAAGCTCCGTTCAAGCAATGGTAATTGGCGAACATGGTGAGAACATGCTACCATTGGTAAGGTTTTCTAGCATCAGTGGAATACCGCTGAGTTCATTTATTAATAATGCTCAGTCCAATGAATTTGTAACAAAAACCCGAAATGTTGCGGCGGAAGTAATATCACTTAAAGGGGCGACAGTGTATGCGCCGGGGAATGCGGTCTCTGCAATGATAGAAGCAATAATCAGAAACCGAAGAGCGATTTTACCAGTTTCGGCATTACTGGAGGGGGAATATGGTTGTGATGATGTGTGTATTGGAGTTCCATGCGTGCTCGGTGGTGAAGGCATAGAGAAGATTATCGAGCTCGACTTAAATCCAGAGGAAAAAGAGTCGTTCACAAGGGGGGTACAAAGCGTAGAGAGAGCTATAAGAGAGCTCCCTTTATGATATTTGTTAAATTCCAAACGGTCTAATGAGAATTTAAGAATGGATGTAAGGGCCATTTTAGAGGGTCTTATTTCCGAAAAGCTCACTCTCGGTGAGGCAGAAAAAGAATTGAGATTCTATAGCATAAGTCATGTAGAAAAGAATATTGCAAAATTGGATCCTTTGAGAAAGATGAGAACAGGAATACCAGAAGTCATACTTGCGAGCGGCAAGAGGTACGACGATTTAGTGAAAATAGTGGGTACTATTTTGTCCCAAAGTGACCATGTTTTGGTAACGAAGATTCAATTTGCGGATATGTTCAAGCTTCGTAAAGCGATGAAAAGGAGGCATTTGATTACTGATTCAGGCCGCAACAGCTCCTGTTTATTCATTTCTAGGAAGACATACAAGCAAATGAAAACAGGAGGCAAAGTTGGAATATTATGCGCAGGCACATCGGATATCGGAATAGCTGAAGAGGCACGACTTATCTCACAAGTTATGGGATGTGAGACATTCACGGATTACGATGTGGGAATTGCAGGAATGCATAGAACTGTATCTGCTATAGAAAAGATGATTCGAAGTGGTGTGCATGCTGTAGTTGTCGCCGCGGGTATGGAAGGGGCGCTTGCGTCAGTTGTTTCGTCTCTGGTGGACATTCCTGTGATAGGAGTGCCTACTTCTATAGGATACGGCTTTGGATCGAAAGGGATGGCTGCTTTGTCTTCCATGCTACAAACCTGTTCACTAGGGGTTGCGGTCGTTAATATCGATAACGGGATTGGTGCTGGTGCTTTTGCCGCACTAATCGCAAACACAATTCAAACAAGCAAAGCATCCTTGGAATCATGAATAAACATGCGATGATTTTACCGAATTTAGAACGTTTATAAGTGCTAAAGACAGTGTCCAACTAGATTTAAGGAAGGTATGGTGATTATATGGGTCATGTTTATACACTTAGGCGTATTCGAGATCTTAAAACTAATTATCGAAAGCGAGAAAGATTGTTAATTGGAAGGAAGAATTTTATGACTGTCCGAATCAGTGGACAAAACGTAACGGCTCAAGTTTTGAGACCAGAAACTGCTGGCGACAAAGTTATAACTTCTGTGCACAGCAGAGAATTATCTGCTTTCGGTTGGAAGGGATCCTTAAAGAATATTCCAGCATGTTATTTAGTTGGACTCCTTTTAGGCAAGAAATGTGTAGATAAGGGAGTCAAGCAAGTTGTTCTGTACACTGGTATACGACCATTCACATCCAGAATAGCTGCATGTCTTAAAGGATTGGTAGAGGCAGGCATAACCTCTCCACACTCAGAAAAAACGTTGCCGGTTAATGAAAGAATAAATGGTGCCCACATCGCCTCATATGCAAGTATGTTAAAGAGTAACCTTGAAGAATATCAATCACGTTTCTCGGGATTGTTGTCATTGGGACTAAATCCGGAAGAATATCCGTCACATTTTACGGAAGTCAAAGGAGAAATATTGAACCATGATCCCACGAAGCGTCATAGCAGTAAGGCACCCCACAAATCTAGCTGAATAAATTGGAGGTAATTTGGTAAATTGAGTTTTGGTAAAAAATTTACAGCATCCCGTAATCAAGAACAACAGACTGTCTGGAAGCCCCGTACAGAATTAGGGGTAATGGTTGCCGAAGGCAAGATAAATTCAATGGATCAAATATACGAAAATGGAATGCATATTCAAGAATTCGAAATTGTTAAGCATCTACTACCTGATATTAAGACTCACGTCGTTCACGTGGGTATAGTACAAAAACAAACAGACGCGGGTGAGATGACCCGCTTCAGTGCGCTCGTTGCTGCAGGTAATGAGGCTGGATGGTTTGGAGTAGGAATGGGAAAGGCGTCACAGATGAGAATTGCGATAGATAAAGCGACTACTAATTCCATTCTGAATATCATTCCTGTAAAACTTGGTTGTGGAAGTTGGGAATGTCGGTGCAATAATTACCATTCAATACCATTCAAAGTTAGTGGTAAGGGTGGTAGTGTAACGATTGACTTAGTCCCAGGTCCGAGGGGACTTGGACTTGTGGCCGGAGAAAATATTAGAAGTCTTCTGAAGCTTGCAGGAGTCAAAGACGCCTGGACAAAATCTTTTGGTTCTACAAGCACATTGACATCTACAGCTATGGCAATCTTCAATGCTTTAAGAGGAACGTACAAGACTGGCTGAATGATATAGATGGCTTTGCTAGTTGTTAGAATCAGAGGTACGGTCAATATTCCATACTGGGCTGACATGACTCTAAGGAATCTTAATCTTGAGAAGAAATTTACTGCTACTTTAGTACCTGACTCGCCAGTGTACATCGGAATGTTGAGAAAGATAGCCGAAATGATTGCGTGGAGTCAGGCTGACTCGACCATCGTTAAGGAATTGTTATTAAAGAAAGCCCGAAAAAAAGGCTCAATTCCCGTATCTGACTCCGATGTGCCTAACGAATATGGAAATATAGAGGGACTAGTCAGAGCAATAGTCGAGGACAAAATAAAAATTTCCGAGTTGAAGAATATAAAACCATTTTTCAGATTGAATCCGCCAAAGGGTGGATTCAAAAGGAAGACGAAAAAGGCATATTCTGATGGTGGAATTCTTGGGAACAATAGGGAGTTACCTGATCTTGTAAGGAGGATGTTATAAAATAGTAATCCTTAATTATGGAATTATTAGTGGCTTTTGTTATATCTTAGGATTACCAACAGAGGAGTTGTAGTTAGAAATGGCGACTAGATTAAGAAAAAGCAGAAGACAGAGGGGGACTAGATATTGTGGCTGGGGCCAAATAGGGCAGCATCGGGCGTCAGGCAGTAGGGGAGGAGTCGGTGGTGCAGGAAAACACAAACACTTCTGGATCAGGACAGTGATTGAAGAGCCGGACCATTTTGGACACCCCTCTTCGAAATCTTATAGTCGCAATATCGTTAAAAAATGGGCTAATCTGCGAGATTTATCTTCATTGTTAAGTTCGCATAATGATGTTGAAAAAGAAAGTATGGTTGAATTAAATTTGTCCGCTTTGGGAATTAACAAGCTTTTAGGAGGTGGCACTGTAGGCAGGCCACTAATGATAAAGGTGGCATCTGTATCTGAAAATGCAAGAACTAAGGTTGAATCTAACGGAGGTAAAATAATTTTAGATGATCACAGTACACACTGAGAGCATTACAAGAAAAATAATCAAAAAAATATCAGGATACATTCCTCAAGTAGAGAAACCTAAAAAGAAAATAACTCTTACCGAAAAGTTCGTTTGGTCTGGAATTGCGCTATTCGCATATCTCGTAATGGGACAGATACCATTATACGGAGTGACTAGTGCTCCACAGTTCGATTTTCTACAATTTGCAAGGGTAATATTTGCAGCTCAACAAGGAACGTTGCTTGAACTTGGCATTGGACCAATTGTAACTGCTGGATTGTTGATGCAGTTGCTAAAAGGTTCTGAACTGATAAAACTCAACTTCAAGAACCCTGACGACAGGTCGCTATTCACGTCTGCAACTAAAATAGTCACGATTATAGTAATAATTGCCGAGGGCGCTCTCTATGGGGTTAGTGTGTATGGCAACCTTCTTGCGAGCCCAGCGCTTATACCGATTTTGATACTTCAATTAGTAGGGGCTAGCATAATTGTAATGTTTCTCGACGAGTTGGTTCAGAAGGGATGGGGACTTGGGTCAGGAATAAGTCTGTTCATTATGGCCGGTGTTGCTCAGGGGATTTTATGGAGTCTCTTCAGCCCTGTACCTGCGGAGGATGGTCCTGTTGGAATATTTCCATTTATAATAGATTCAGCTGTTCATGGAGATTTGTCTCAAGTATTTTTCAGAGCTGGGCAGCTTCCAAGTATATTTGGATTAATTGTTACAAGTATAGTATTGCTGGTACTTGTATATGTGCAGGGAATTCACATTGACGTACCAATAGTCTCAACAAAATACAGAGGATTTACCGCAGTATATCCTATCAAATTAATGTATACATCAAATATTCCGGTGATATTATCCTCTGCGCTTCTTGCTAACGCGGTATTTATGGGACAGATGCTCTGGGCTAACTACAACCCCGAAAACACCAATCCTCTCTTTAATTTTATTGCTCAATATGATCCTGGTAGTCCACAGTCTCCTACAGGAGGCATACTGTATTACGTTACAGCACCGAGAAGCCTTGAGGTTGCAGTGCAAGATCCAGTAAGAGCGGTTGTATATATAATTTTCCTGACGACGATCGTTACTATCTTTGGCCGGCTTTGGGTTGAGCTAGGAGGATTATCGTCCAAATCAGCCGCAAAGAACCTGCTGGATGCAGATGTGCAGGTCCCAGGTTTTAGGCGTTCACAGGGATCTGTCCAAACACTGCTAAACAAGTATATTCCTTCAGTTACTATAGCCGGGGGTATAGTCGTAGGACTACTGGCTGCCATTTCTGACGTACTCAGTGTATTTGGGACTGGGATTGGGATTTTGCTTATGGTTGACATTTTGGTGAATTACTACAACTTGTTAATTCGAGAACAGGTAGACACACATATGCCAAAACTGGCGGCACTTCTTGGCAGAACCTAACCGAATTACGATAGTAGTGGGTATTCCTGGTGTTGGAAAAACCACCGTAATCACAAAAACTAAAGAGATTATGATCCAATCTGGATATAAAACTACTGTTGTTGTTTTTGGAAGCGTGATGCTAAGTGAGGCAAAAAAGATTGGGATAGGAGACAGAGATCAAATTAGGAAATTATCACTTTCTGGACAACAAAATTTGCAGAATCTAGCAGCAGATTATATTTGCACTGTTAAAGAGGATTTAGTTATAGTTGACACTCACCTCTTTATCAGAACATCGTCCGGTTTTTTCCCTGGGATTCCTCAAAACGTTATACAAAAATTAATGCCTAAAAACCTCATTTTAATAACTGCAACCCCAGAAGAAATTCTTGCAAGAAGAGCAAAAGACCAATCACGAAATAGAGACATAATGTCGATTGAAGAAATAAAAAGGGAATTAGGGCTTTCAACATCGATGATATCCACAATTTCTATCTTGAGTGGTTCTGCATTTGAGATAGTTGACAATCATCAAGGATCATCCGAAGATACGGCTAGTTATATTGCAAGTATTCTGACAAAAGTTTAAGAAGATGGGTTGGAGTCATCGGGATGACTCTACCAGAATATCGTTCGCTGTCACAAAATTTGTGATGCAAATATATAATCTTGCCGTTGCAGTCTTGTAGAGAATAACGGAGTAAGAATTTAGTGAAACCCCGTGGAGATAACAATTATCATTCGGATGACAATCTCAGTATCGTAATATCTGGGTCAGCAGCGGTAGGAAAGACTACTCTTGCAGAGGAACTCGCTAAAGAATTCAAGTTTACTGTGTATAACGGTGGGGACATTCTGAAAAGTATTGCAAGAGAAAGAGGATACCACGTGACAGAAAAGGACTGGTGGGACACTCCTGATGCCATAAAATTCATGGAAGAAAGGAAAAACGACACCAGTTTTGATATTACGGTTGATAAGATGCTCTTGGAAATAGCGGAAAGAGGTAAAGCGGTAATCACCAGCTACACTTTGCCATGGCTAACACGATATCCGATGACTTTTTGGCTAAGTGCATCCCAAGCAAGTAGATCAGAGAGAATGGCAAGGCGTGATAACATCTCCGTTCAAG
This sequence comes from Thermoproteota archaeon, assembly GCA_030913755.1. Lineage (GTDB taxonomy): Archaea > Thermoproteota > Nitrososphaeria > Nitrososphaerales > Nitrososphaeraceae > TA-21. Next base: position 8,028 of record JALZOS010000125.1, read on the forward strand.
AAGCTTGGGGCGTGATCAGGATAAGAGATCAGGAAAACAAAGGAATTTACAAGAAAATTTACGGATCTGAATTCGGAAAAAATCTCGAAGTATTTGATTTCGTACTTAATACGGAACTTTTCATGCTAAATTCGCTAATAGACATATGTAAAGAAATTGTGAAAAGGACGAGAGCAGTATAGTGGAAATATGCATTAAACATGTCATTTAACAGACTCGGTGAGCTTAATAGAATAGCGGATGAAGTGACAAATAAAAAATTTGGATATTTTCCGGAGGCCCGACCTATAGATGTATTACTAAATTATGGCATAATTCTATTGGACAAACCAGGAGGTCCTACTAGCCATGAGGTTGTCGCATGGGTAAAAAGAATTCTGGGGTTAGAAAAAGCCGGGCATAGCGGGACATTGGATCCTGGTGCGACGGGATTGTTGCCAATAGGCCTAGGCGATGCTACAAAGGCACTTGCCGTTTTACTTTTAGGACCAAAAGAATATTACGCAATAGCGCGACTTCATTCAAGTCATGACCACACAAATATTAACGATGTTCTTGCAGAATTTATAGGGGAGATTTATCAACGACCTCCACAGAGATCCTCTGTGAGGAGGTCCACTCGGGTCAGAACTATTTACGAATTGGATCTCGTAGAGCAAGAAGATAATAATTTACTACTCCGTATTTTATGCCAAGCTGGAACATATGTTCGGAAGTTAATTTATGACATAGGGGAAGTCTTGGGCTCTGGTGCGACAATGTTCGAACTTCGCCGGACGCGCGTCAGTAACTTTCGCGAGGGAACGTACGGGCTGGTAAGATTACATGATGTTGTGGATGCTTTTGAGACATACAAAGAGAAGGGTGAAGACAAGCTCCTACGTAAAATAGTGATGCCCGTCGAGGAATGTCTTAATGGTATTAGTGCAATTGTAGTCAAAGATTCAGCAGTGGATGCCATTTGTCATGGCGCACAATTGGCTGTCCCAGGCGTAGTAGCATTTGAAAAGGATCTGAATGAGCAGGAATTGGTGGGCATTTATACATTAAAATGGGAACTGATCGCACTTGGTCAGACCTTGATGAAAGCGGACGTCATAAAAGAAAATACAAAAGGAATTGCATGCAGCACAAGAAGGTTGATAATGAGACCAGGTACATACCCCCGAGGTTGGAAATGACTATTTCATGAGCCTTATTGTAACCTTTTTCCCCGGACCTGATCGCGCTTAAGTACGTCTCATTCAATATCAGGAGCTGTACTATCGATTTAGAACCATATTCCTATCAAGTTAATGGTGTTTTTCAATCGAATTCATTAATTGACCTATTTTTTCCAATTGTTGTCAACTCGGTTTCCTGTTATAAACTTATGCGATGAACCCTGGCTTAAAGCGCCGGGAGAGGGATTTGAACCCTCGAGACCTTCACAGGTCACAAGCTTTCTTGATTAGTATCACATATTCCAGGCTTGCGCCCTACCAGGCTAGGCGACCCCGGCTTGATTTCATCTTCGTGTCACTTTATATTAATCATTCAAAAGAGTAGAGTATATAGGAGAAGCGAAAGGAATGCTGAGTTCAGCTGTCAATGGTATTCAAGAGTTTGCCAGATGACATGTCATATTCATGAATTAACGTGTGACCAGTTCTTTTCGTATGTTCTTCCACATCAGAGCGAAAGAGAAAATTAGCCTTACACAATTTACACAGCCATATCGAACTCAATCCATCATGGGTCATTGGTCCCGAGATGTGATTAGAAGGTTATCACATTTAAGGAATAACGAATGAAGTCATATACTATTCTTCAATCATAATCTTTTTTTATTAACAGTTAGTGAGTTTTAGTAGTAAATCACTATGTTATATTATCTTACATGATGAAAAAATAACAAAAATAAAATAAGGATCATACAAGCAAAATTTTTGCTATGAATGAGCATGAAGTTTCGAGCGATTGTAAAAACAAAAATCATCTTGATTGCAACGACTGTCTCTGTAAATGTCATATCCCTGGTACAATGGAAAACTTGGCGAGGAAGATAGCCAAACTCGAAAAACAGACACCTGGCCTTGGAGATTCTCTCTAAAAGTCGGATTATCGGCTCAGTATTCGATGTGTAGTCTAAAACGTGTATTTCTCATATTTACCTAGATAAACGCAACGATCATTTAACTTTGAGATGCCGGCACTGGTTGGATTACATCCTTTCTAATGTGGTTTTTGCAAACTATGTAAAATTCACTACTTTCCTGTCTACTTGCCTTTGGCTTACTAATCATTATCGTGGCAAAATTGTTTGAGACTTCTTCCTTGAATTCGTTGGCCATTTCTCCTTCAAATACTTTGAAGATGGCATTTCCACCGCAGCGAAGGATCTTAAGTGCCAGTTGAAGTGCGTTTAAAGAAAGCGATATTTGTCTTACGTGATCATATTGCCAAATTCCGCTCACTCTTGGAGAAAGGTCTGACAAGAGTACGTCAAAATATGAGTGTGTTGTATCAAGAAGGTTCTCAGCCAATTTTGCATCTTCCACGCTCCTTTGCAATAAAATGACATTTTTCAACGGTTCGATGGAATGGAGATCAACACCAATGATTTTTCCATTACTCCCTATTTG
>JALZOS010000357.1 GCA_030913755.1 Thermoproteota archaeon
AGTTAGATATTATCCAGAGGATATATACGATATTGGTATACGATATTGGTAGATGAGCAATCACTGAAGTGTCTGAAGAATTTGCGACCAAGACCATTAGACAGGTTCACTTTATTGCTGCAAAACCTGTAGAGGTATATGATGCTTACATTAATGGAAGAAAACATTCAGTATTCACAGGTGGAAAAGCTACGTGTGATCCAAAGGTTGGAGGAAAGTTTACAGCTTGGGATGGATATATCTCAGGAAAGAATGTCGAATTAAACAAGGGCAGAAAGATAATTCAGGAATGGCAAACCACAGAATGGCCGCCGAGATATCCACCATCTATTTTAGAACTGTGACCTATATTCCACAAGGCTATATTCTTTAAATCCAAAGAGAAAGGGACCAAATTAACCATGAAACATTCAAAAGTTCCTGCAGTGCAAGTTGAGTCTTATAGGCAGGGATGGATTGACTACTACTGGAAACCCATGAAGGACTATTTCAAGAAAAAGAAGGTGAATATGGAATAACGTAATAACGAAGGGTCAATTCTGTCACCAATTCCATCGAACCCGGATCTGCGCTATTTCTTTCGGTGTGAACAAAGCCAACAATTGCAACTCAGATTAAAGGACCTCGCTTTACGACCTTGTCTTAATAATCTGACAAATTAAATCAAGTGGAGATAAATATGTCTTCATAACGGTAAATAGCCTTTGAGATTGGGATGCTCGTGAATTGCTCCTATTATTTTTTCAAGTCTTGAGTATGTCTATCCAACTCTTTTGACAGTGACCAACTCAAAACTATTCTGACAGTTACAATCACTGCAAGTATTGAAAGCTCTGTTATAGAAGGAACCAAGATAGTTTTGAGTATATCGCTGCCTACTTCAAAATCCAAAGCAAGCAGCAGACTTCTAGCCAAACCGAGTCTAGCAGTTTCAAGACCTAATGTGCGATCCGTCGTAGATTTTTTTAAATTTTTAAGGAATGAAATAAAAGCCACAACTACGGCTACACCAATTATAATGCCTGCAATAATGTCTATACCAAATGTCAGATAGTTGATAAATCCTGACAAAAAATGCTCAGTTGATATACCGAGTACTTCCATATTACTCCCAAATTAGGTATAATCTCTTACTTGTATCTTTATCCTAAGGGATCCTAATTTTTATTATGAGAGGATATAAGGGGTCGTGTACATCCCTAAAATACTTTGACTGGTTGTATCAGACAATGACCTTTATGATAGTAACAAATGAGATTGGGATATTAGATTTGTTTTGTTATTCTTTGTTGTGCAGTTCTGTCATTTTGCTTGGTCTACCTTACCTATCAAATTGGGCCTTCTTCCAGAAATTCCTGCCACAACAATCTGTATTCCAACTATTAGTAGTGCTATTCCTATGATAATGCCTACAAGTGCAGCACCGATCGCAGGAGATACGAGTATCATTATTGATAGTACAAGCTCCACTATACCTGTACCGATGCTAAATCCTCTAGACCAACCACGGCTCTCTTTATCTCCCACACCGTGTGCAATCCTTGAGATACCATCAAATAGTAATGCAAATGCTATCAAATATATCAAAAATATCGTAGTCCCTACAGGAAATGCGATTGCTATAGATGCCAATATAATGACCAGTATTCCGAACCCTATGGTCGGTAGTCGGGATTTATGACGAATAAAGATTCCATAAATAACTCTCTCTATCCCCACTATCAATAGAATTACAGCTGCTATCACTATAATAGAAACTGTTGCAATTGCTGGCTGAACCAACATCGAAATTGACAATATGATTACGATCGCACCTAACCCAATCTGTACTGCGCGAACCCAGCCTGGGGATTTTACTTTGCTCATGTATGTACGGAGCCACACCAGACTTAGATAAAAACTTTTGTATTTCCATCTTTGAGGAACAGAACCAATGTTAGTTTACCGACATCAGGAACCACAAATACCATAAGAGGGTATGAGGCCTATGTCTATACACCTCTAGTCTCAGTATGAGGTATCTCAAGATGAGGCGTGTTCCGGTCACCGCCAGCATATTACCCCCACCTAACTGTGTGTTTGTTCTTAGCTGCATCGCCACCTGTAATGGGCCAAATGAAGCACTTGCTTTGGAACCGGTGAACTCAATAATAATCGAACCACTTGGCGTTTTACCTCAGCAAATGGGTTTCCAGTATCTCTACTTTGCAGCATCACAG
>JALZOS010000172.1 GCA_030913755.1 Thermoproteota archaeon
AATCCATTTTTGGCGTGGATCCTCTTCATAGGACTTTCTCAAACTGTTTAGATAGTCCAGAATATGCGGTTTCGTCAACCCTTTAAACGATACTCTATCATTGAAGTAATTAGACAACCAAACCAAAACTTTGATTTTGCCTTCTTTCGTTGAGTTTTTAATATTGATTTCAGTCTGTTCAGTCAAAATATAGTTACAAATAATCATGGCATTTTCTAAATTAGTGCTAGCCAATTGTTTCAGGATCTTATTGAAATATGGCCTCGAAAGAGACTTGGTGATCGTGTCTATTGTTTGTCCAAGTGTCATCTTATCGTAATCTTTTGATCCTTGCATTGTTCGGGGAGTTTGGTAGGTCAAGTTTATTTTCTTCTTCTTACAGCTGGCTAACTTGCGATCTTTTCTTATAATGTTTGCTACAAAACCCTCATTTGAAGCGCGGGGAGTGGGATTCGAACCCACGAGTTCTTGCGAACATGGGATTAGCAATCCCACGCCCTACCAGGCTAGGCGACCCCCGCCCGATAAGTAAAAGTTCTTGAGCATTATATTAATTGTAGGCAGGCTATTACATCGAATATCGATTAGCTCTGTAACTTCGTGGAGATGACCAATTAACATTCATTGCCATTCAAAGATTACTCGAATCTATCTGAAATCTCACACCTTATTCGTTAATTGTATGTGACATGAGGTATGATCTAGGATAAGAAAAAAGATAACACAAGAATTATACCCCCACTGAAATTTCTAAATTCTCAAACTAAGGGTAATATTTGATTTGGGTGCAAATTGGGTATTTTCTTAAATATGATCCTCACGAGGAAAAACTATGTCCGAAAAAATACAAAAACTGAAATTCAGAAAATTTTCGTTAAATTCTAAACCAGCAATTATAGGTCTTATTGGCTCAATGGCTATCATGATGACAGTTAGCTTTGTTGCATTATTATCCCTTGTAAAGTAAAACATAAACAAAAGCATCAAAACTAGCTAATTTGTTATTTTTGATCCTCAGTCTTGATTCTTGGATTACATCAATGTTCTTTAATTATAGTCTGATGTCGGAAATTACATCCCAGTTCATGTAACTTATCTCAAGCCTAAGACGCTAACCATGACAAGTCTGTGACCCTAACCATGATGATGATAAGATAGTCTTTGAATATCGTATTGAAGTAATTCCAGTTCCTTTTAATCAGCAACATAAGATACTGCCTGCCAGCACCTTCTAAATTGTTGTTGAAAGAAGGATCTATAATTTACAATTGTAAAGCCCTAGCATTATATTTCTGTCTATCTTTACTATAATGGATGGCAAAAGATCCAGTCTGTGGAATGTTTGTCGAAGAGAGGCCAGACTCCATTAGGCACACGGTCGACGGAAAGGAATATTTCTTCTGTAGCAATCAATGTTCAAATGAATTCATAGAACCCGAAAAGGAACTGAAGAAGCTGAAGATGCATGTAGCAGTAAGTATAGCGCTGACGATTCCAATAATAGTCCTTAGTTTACCTCACATGTTCCCAGTTCAGTTCGATAATTTTCTACCGATGGACATAATGCACAACAGCAGCTACATAATGCTGGCTTTAGCTACCCCAGTACAGTTTTGGGTTGGTTGGAGATTCTATAAGGGATTATGGGATGGCATAAAAGCAAAAGCCTCAAACATGGATACACTTATCGCAATAGGAACATCAGCCGCATATTTGTATAGCGCAACTGTGACTCTAATTCCTAACTTCTTCCCCTTCAAATCTGTATATTTTGAAACAGCTGCTGTGATAATCACGTTAATTCTTGTAGGGAGATTACTAGAAACAAAAACAAAAGAAAAAGCCTCCAGCGCAGTAAGAAAATTACTTGACCTACAACCACGCATGGCAAGAGTATTGCGCCCAGTCAAAGGAGTAGAAGAATTCGAAGAGGTCGAAATACCAGTAGAGCGGATTCAAGGAGGAGACGTACTAGTTATAAGACCTGGTGAGAGAATACCTACAGATGGGGTAATAATGGAAGGTTCCTCATCAATTGACGAATCTGCAATAACTGGAGAGAGTATTCCAGTAGACAAGTCCAAAGGAGATGAGGTCATAGGTGCTACGATTAACAAAAGTGGATTGCTAAAGGTAAAAGCTACAAAGGTTGGCCAAGATACAGTGCTTTCGCAGATAATAACACTAGTAGAAGAGGCACGAACAGGTAAAGCCCAGATGCAAAAGTTGGTCGACCAAGTTGCCAAATATTTCGTTCCTGCGATAGTAATCACTGCAGTAGGAGTTGGTCTTGGATGGTTCTTCATAGGCAGTATAGGATTTACATTTAGTCTCCTTGCCTTTGTATCAGTTATGATTATAGCGTGTCCGTGCGCTCTTGGAATTGCTACACCAGCGGCACTGATGATGGGTACTGGAAAGGCTGCCGAAAACGGCATTTTATTTAAAGGGGGAGAGTATTTGGAAATAGCCAACAAAGTAAACACGATTGTATTTGATAAGACCGGCACACTAACGGAAGGAAGACCATCTGTTATTGACATTATAGATCTATCCACTATGGGAGAAAAGGAACTACTGAGATTTGCTTCAATGGCCGAATCAGGATCTGAACATCCACTGGGACAGGCGATAGTAAGAAAAGCTAAGGAAGAAGGAATGGCAATTACAAATATAGACTCTTTTGAAGCAATATCTGGTCTTGGGCTCAGGGCTATTCATGGAGGACATACCATCTTGGTTGGAACTAGAAAACTGATGGAAGAAGCTAATATGCCTGTGCCTGAAAATGTAGATTCTTCATTAAAGGAATTCGAAAATCAAGGCAAGACAGCTGTCTTAATATCAATTGACTGGACCCTATCGGGAATAATAGCACTAGCAGATACCATAAAAGAGAATGCAAAAGAAGCAATTGACTCACTCAAGTCAATTGGTAAAGAGGTAATAATGCTCACGGGAGATAACGAAAGGACTGCTAACTAT
>JALZOS010000176.1 GCA_030913755.1 Thermoproteota archaeon
CTACAGTTATTATGGCAAATATTACGGTTATTAACCATGCCCAACCTTTACCAGTAAACAAACCCCAAGCCAGGCCGAACCATGCTAGACCCAATGCGATTGCCACTGAGGAAACAATATATACTACATTTATTATTGCATTGGTTAATACAGTTTCAAACTGTGGACTTAGATCTTCCGTGTTAGTAAGATTTGACAAGTCGTTACTAACTAATGAAGATATAATCGTCGGCACGATAAGGATGGAAGCAACACCACCAACCAAAAGAACTATTCCATTAATAATAGAGAGAATAGTCACTGTTGTGAGAGCAGCTGGACGTCTATTTTCCATTTTAATTTATTATCGGTTGTATAGTCCCCGATAAATACTTTTAATCCAATACTTTGTTAGATGGGTAAAATGTTATCTCAATAGATGATCGTTACCGAGATCTAAAAGATAATGGAAATCAGGTAATGGGTTGATTTTCTCTGGTCTTCTGCCAAATATCAGAGATTATCTCATAGATAGTTTCACTAACCGACCCATTAAATTTTTCACTCCACATTCTAGCTACATATTCTCCTGGAGATGTTCTATTTTCCAACCTTTTGTCTAAAATATTAAGAAAGCCTACATTGATACCCAAGTCGTTCAAACCCTTACGTGCAAAATCAAGTTGACTTCTTATGATATCCGTCATATTGAAATGACTTTTTGCACTGAAACCATATTGAACTGATGCCGTTCTCTCCTCTCTTAATGTAGAAAGTGGTCTTAATTCCCTTTCTTCATGTATGGCTCGACTCAAATAACCAATAAAAAATTCAGCCATTGCCATCAAGCTTTTTGAAGTGGGTTGTACGGACATGATCCTAGTTTCAACTCGGTAAGAGTCAGGTCCAATACGGATTCGTGCATCGTCATGTCTTTCTTTCTCTAACGTAAAATAATCTTTGGTGATGTTTTGTTCACGTGACAAAATATAGTCAATATAATTTTTGATACCTTCGAGATATCTTGGGATTGCAGGGAATCCAGAATTTTGTTGTTCTGATTGATCGTACAGATGAATTCTTGGTTCATGTAACGAATATACCCTTCCCGCAAACAATCTACTATTGGCACCAAGCACTATCGCAGAAGGTAATATATTCAAAATATGGTTGAACATTGTTGCAGTATTTTGTGGATTTTTTCCTTGCAAATGAAGGTGAAATCCTTGAATAGCTGTAGCGACATGAGCTGCTCCAAATTTGTTACCATCTATTTCAACATCCGGCAGCTTATTTTGCCAGGAGGCCAGCTTATTATATCGAGGTTTGTCCGTTATCCATCCCTCTTTCATAATTTCCGGTGAAGGATTGCCACCTAGAAAAACTGGAATGACTTCGTTCCCATTATATGCCCTTTTGAGAGACTTGTCCAAATTCTCGATAAATTGTTCAAATACAATATTCAGATGTTCAAGATTGTCCATTCCCACAGGGAGGGTTTTAAATTCAAATTGAGAGCGGCCATACTCGTAGTCTATTTCACAGGAGCTTCCTTCAAGTTCCTTTATTAATGGCTCTGCATCTACTGGATTGCCATTTTTGTCAAGTAAGCATCCTTCGATTTCGACCCCTACTTTGAAGGTTTCATCGATTTTGTCGCTATCGCGATGAACTTTTTCCCTTAATTCTTGGCTCTGCTTTTCAAATGTACCGAACAACTACTGTATGTCTTGTTTCATTGTGATTTAAGTTATCTTAACTTATGCGCAAATGCGATTTAATTAAAGTTCTCACGTTAAAGGTCGCTTAAGTAAAAGAATGCAAATCTTAGACGAAAGCAGCAAATCATTTCTTAATTTTCATAAATTCACTGCATTATGATATTATAGATCTTGTTAAGAGAAATTCCTGAATCATTCTCATAATGGAGGAAGGAACCATCATTTAAATAAATGCTAATCCAAAAGACAACAATGTGTATGATGATACTTTCTGAAGTAATGATTCTGCGCTTTCACTACCGATATTGTAACAATGAATTATGAATTGAAAAGAGTCTGCTAAGTATGGAAGATAT
>JALZOS010000100.1 GCA_030913755.1 Thermoproteota archaeon
ATTCAGCTCTTGTCTTTAGAGCACTATTCATGGCCTGAAAACTCTGTTGCAGATCCTCATCTAGTCTATTGCCCATTAGTTTCACCCCAATACCTCTGAAAACTTCCAAATGAATAAGTGAAATTTCTTCAGAAGAGATCTCTTTGATCTCAAAAATTCGTTCACCTTCAAAGATGCCAGGCAAGAAGGATCTCCCTTGCCATCTTAATTCCTTGTTAATATCAAATCTAGTTATGGTGGGGTGGTATATTCTATTTTTTCCTTTAATTGTATGTATGCGCACTTCAATTTTCTTACCTAGACTTGCTTCTCCAATTATTCTAGTTATGACTGGATTCCACTTTTCATATTCGCTAAATTTTGTAAGGATTTCCCAAACCTTTTCTGGTTTCGCCCTAATCTTAATGTCCGTACTTAGTCTTTTCAATTATTTTTGTAACCTTGTCCTTAATAATGAAGTTTTTGAGACATAGTCACTCGTGATAATCCTTTCATACAAATTATTTGTCCAATTAATGAATTGATGGATATTATTTGATTTATATTTCCCAAACGTATTATCATAATTAAATATCAACGATGAAGAATGGATGTATTTTGTGACAGCAGTTTTCTCATGGCTTTAGTTTCCAATCCGATAACTTGCACGGAGAGGGTAGAAGATGAACTAGGCAAATTGAACTTTATTGTTCCATCTAGTGTTCTCAAAGAACTGGAGTTAATTAAGAAAAGAGCCGGTCCTAAGAGGTCAAAGATGGCAGGGGCTGCAATTCAAATGGCTAATTCAAAGTTTGAGACTAGAAGCATTGGTGAATTTAATTATGATGTGGACAGTATGCTAATCGAGCATGCAATAAAGAGCAAATGCGCTGTTGCTACTCTAGACAATGATTTGTTAAGACGGTTAATCGATAAGAATGTTTTAGTAATCACTCTAACTAATAACAGAATGATAGTGGCAAACCAATACCGAGCGTAAATTTAAATCTTCATCATGTAAACTTACATTCATGGTCGAATTCAAAGGAATTAATCTAAAGTGGACGGGGCACGCAGGTTTCCAAATAACCGATGGTGACAAAATTTTGTATATCGATCCCTACAAGTTAGATAAACAGTATAATGATTTGAATAACGCAGACCTAGTTCTCATCAGTCATAACCACTTTGATCATCTTTCAATAGATGATTTGCATAAAGTTATTAACGAGAATACAGTCATGATTGTAGCTAATGAATGCTTGGCTCAGCTGAAGGATCTGAATGTCAAGGAAGTTAGCGGTGTCGGCCCCGATGAGAGAATAACTTTTCAAAATATTCTGGTAAAGACCATTCCAGCATACAATACAAACAAAGAATTTCATCCCAAAAAGGATGGCAAGGTAGGATTCATGATCACTATTAATAATATTCGCATTTACCACACTGGAGACACCGATGTAATTCCAGAGATGAAAATGATCAATCCCGATATAGCTCTGACACCTGTGTCAGGAACATACGTGATGACAGCAGAAGAAGCAGCAGTAGCAGTAAATGATCTCATTAGACCTACTAAGATGGCTATCCCAATGCATTATGATTCAATAGTGGGGACAAAAGAAGATGCAGTACGATTCTCGGAACTGGTTACGGTATGTTCAACAAAAATATTAGAAGTAGAATGATTTGACTTTTCAAAAATTTGTTAAAAATTAAAACTTATATACGATTTCTTTTTTATATAAGTGAAAATGGCGGCAAAGAAGAAAGCGTCCAAGTCTGCAAAGAAGGGATCCAAGTCTAAAAAGTAAGGTGCCTAGTAAAAGGGGCATTAGTTACGATCTAATATCCTCCCCTTCTTTTGTTCCATTTTTTAGAGAGCTTCTACAGGAATTTTTTAAATAAACTTTTTATCATGTTATCACTTTAGTAGGCCTGTATCAGGGAATTCAATATGAAAGAGGCTAGTAATTTTTAGTCATCGATGGTTGGGGGATTAGTAAATGTTTGGCATTAAGTTAAAAAATAGGTAAAAAGAATGACCATCATGCTAAGCGGTAGTTTAACACTGTTTAAAATTGGTGATCGACGATTTCAACTTCGTCATCTCTTGGTTATAGGAGTATTGGGGATAGCCTTTACCACGGCATTCATAATGCGCTCTTTTCCAATAAAATATGGCTTCTATCTGAACGAATTCGATCCATATTTTGATTATCGTGCTACAAAGTATATCGTCGATAATGGGCTCGATGCGTATTGGAAATGGCATGACACCATGTCTTGGTATCCAGACGGACGTGACGTTCCCAAAACCTCTCAAGCCGGACTGCATATTACCGCTGCATTTCTCTATGAAGCATTTGGAAGAGGAATTTCACTTTTAGATTTCACAATTCTTCTGCCTGTAATTCTTGGCTCCTTAACCACTATCATAATTTTCGCGCTAGTGAGAACACTCAGTGGCACTACTGCAGGTATGTTTTCGGCTTTACTCTTTGCTCTCTCCCCTGCTATAATACAGCGTGGTAACCTAGGTTGGTTCAAATCCGAACCTCTGGGTTTATTTTTTGCCCTTCTTGGAACTTATCTTTTCATCTCAGCCATCAAACATAGACCAGGGATTGCTGTTCTGAAGGCAGTGGCAGGTGGGCTTTTCCTTGGCTTAGCAAATGCTTCATGGGGTGGCATACAATACTTCAGTATTCCAATCTCTATATTCTTAATTGCAGTAACATTTTTTAGAAAAGATCTTAATACGCCTCTCGTAGTGGCTATTGCCTTTACTGCTGCTACTTTATTATGCGCAGGTGCATTTCCACGACCTGGGCTATCATTTGTGATAGGTTTGCCAGGAATATCTATGATCGGGGCCACTATCTTTTTGACCATCTCTTTCATATTGAAGAGACTCACGGACGAAAGAAAATTTGTAAGAAATAATCTGATTTGGCTAGGTGCATTCTTTGTTGTTGGGGTGGGAGTAATTTCTACAGGAGTCTTTCATACCGCTTCGTATAGATACTTGAACGCCATAAATCCATTCCTTTCCTCACAAAATCCATTAGTTGAATCAGTTGCTGAACACTTTACTCCCACACTAGTAGATTACCTCACAGATTATTCAGTTCTTTTGATGTTTGCTGGGTTTGGGGCGTGGATGGCCTTCAAGCGTAGAAACGATACTGCTATATTCGCACTGCTCATCGGGATAACAGGAGTCTATGTAAGTGCCACTTTTGCAAGACTACTCGTATTCGCTTCAATCGGGATAATTGTTTTGGCAGGCATTGGCCTTTACGAAGTTACTAGGAGCATATTAGTTTACAGAACAGCACGCTCTCCCGTTGTAGCACAGAAAACAAAAAAGAAACTAGAACGAGATGGAGCATCCCAAATAGGCAGACCAATAAGAATAGTATACGTTGCATTAATCATTCTCCTCATCTCACTTCCAATTTTGGATAATAGCGGTATGATAATTCCTCAGAACTCAAATTGGATAAGTTCTGCTGACATCCCTCCCTCAATCGCCAACGGTGGGACTGGGTACAGATTGACTACAAACGATTGGATTAATGCGCTAAATTGGATTTCGAGCAATACGCCAAAGAATTCAGTAGTCGCAGCTTGGTGGGACTATGGATATTGGATAACAACTGTAGGAAACAGGACAAGTCTTGCAGATAATGGAACAATTAATCAAACCCGCATTGCTACCATTGCAAAAATGTTCATGGATCAGACTGAGAATGGATTGAAGATCGCCAAAGATCTTAAGGCCGACTATATTTTGGTATACGTTGTTGGTCAGAGATTCAGTGGAAATAATGGAACGGATTTCTATGTTTTGGGGAGCGGCGGTGATGAAAGTAAGAAACAGTGGTTTATTAGGATAGGTGGATTTAAAGAAGATAAATACCTACAGCAGGACGGATTTACGCCTACACCCTACTTTTGGAATAGAACACTTCTCGGCAGCATAATACCATTTACTCCTCAGTCCTACGCATCATTCGACAAAGGTATGCTTACTAATTTAGCAGAGCAGTATCAACCAGGCACAGTTGCGCTATACACAAAAGATATCAAATATCCTAACAATGGAAGAAATGATCAGCCTTTGAAATTAGTTTACACATCTGACAGCTTTAATAGTAATCAAACAGGACTATTTTTTGGTGTTTTGATTTATCAAGTCAACCATAATTATGTGCCAAAACCTACGTCAGATCCTTACAACGAAAAGGATACGGAAGCCATGGGAACCTCATTCTCCCAAGCCGGTAACATAGGCCGTGCAAATACAACGGAATCAAGGGAGGTAGCTAGGATAGACACTACACAGGGTCCAATAACAATAGCATTCTTTCCCAATGCTGCTCCTAATCATGTTGCCAACTTCGAGAAACTTGCAAAAGGTGGCTTTTATAACGACACGATATTCCATAGGATCGTCAAAGGATTTGTAATACAGGGTGGAGATAACAGCACGAAACCAGATGGCAAACCTAGAGAATTCTGGGGTACAGGGGGACCAGGATATTCAATCCTATCTGAATTTAATGATATACCTCACGAGCGAGGAATTCTGTCAATGGCTAGATCCAGCGACCCGAATAGCGCCAGCTCCCAGTTCTTTATTGTATCAAATGATTCAAGATTCTTAGACGGCCAATACACGGTTTTTGGACATGTGATCGAAGGAATGGATGTAGTCGATAAAATTGCTAATCTCGCAACAATTCAAAATGATCAACCAAAAGATCCTGACGCTGCAAGAATACAATCTATCACTATCCTGAATAGAAACAGTTTACAAAATATGAGTAAATAAATGCATCAGAAGAGTCTAAAGTAATATGTGTCAAGTTCAGTATAAGGCGTTACCTATCTCAGATTAGTAGTCAGAGTAGAATAGATAAAAGGCAGTAGAATGGTCGCCTCTCCATGAATAGTCGTCTGCATTGCCATATCTTTGACCTTGCCCCACGATATGGCCTCAGCCACCAAAGCTCCACTCGAACTACCGTCCCACTCTGATGATGTTGTTATGTAAACTGCATAGTCAAGGCCTCCTCTAAATTGGTTCCACCACAGAGTATGGTGTTTTGAAATTCCTCCACCTATCATGAATGCACCAGTTTTTTTTGCCTCATAAACAAAATCTGATAGTTTAGTTTCATCAGAAAGAATATTGATATTGAAATCTTTGTGTTGTTGATGGAAAAACCAGATCTGGCTGCCAACTGCCCCATCGACAATACCCGGCACTATTACGGGAATATCATTTCTATATGCCCAATAGAGAAATGATGATTCATCGAGTGTGCTGCCAATATGTTTGATGAGTTCATGTGTGGAGATAGTACGAATACCCTTGTCATAATAAATAGTCTTGAGACACGATTGAACCGCCTCCTCTATTCGTGGTCCGTAACTATCTTGCGGAACCAGTATGTTACCCAATCTATGCACATTTTGTTTATGCAGCATCCGATCATCCATTCTCAAGTCTCCGGAATAGTATTTTGCACTGGCACGTGCAATATCATGGTCAAGGGCACCACAAGTTGTAATTATACAGTCGAACATCTTGTGCTTTAACATGTCTCGAATAATCCCTCTTACTCCAGTAGATAAAATGGCACCAACAAAAGAAAGAAACCTAGTGCAGGAGGGATCTTTCCCCATTTTGCGCAATATCTGCGTGCCTACAGATAGATTAGTTGACTCAAAACCGCCAGAATCCGCCATATCATCCAAAATTGAAGTAACTGAATCGGACTTTATTTCATAATCTTTTACACCTCTGACCAGGATCTTGTTATTAGGACTCTTTTTCTGTTCACTCTTTCTTGGTGACACAATAGGTGATCACAAGAGGGTGTATAAAATAGATTTGCTCTTTTAATAAGATCCAATCAATTCTAAAAACAATATTAAAATTACATCTTAAAATTACATCAATATATAACAAGGTAACTTCATTTAGCCACCAGTCATTTTCGTAAACGAATTATTCCTGTTAGTCGTTGATAGATAGTCCAAATTCGCAAGAGCTATTATTGCGGACTCTCTCACCTCTTCACTAGGGTCGGCTAAAGCGCCGACTAGAGTTTTTCTCGCGTCTTCAGATCCTATAACCCCTAAAGCTACGGCTGCTTCGTGACGAACAAAAAAACTTGAGTCGGATTCTACAGCCTCAGCAAGTGGTTTAGCCCCACTTGTGAATCCAAGCTGACCGAGAGAAAATGCGGCCTCATGCCGGACAAGGGCATCTGCATCATTTTTCAGCACTTTACCAATAGATTCTACAGCTTTTTCACCTGCAATATATGATAGAATACAAACTGAACGAGTTCTAATTACGTAATCTTCATGATCCAACAAGGACTCGAAAAAAGGAACATTTCTCTCATCAAATTGTTTTTCCATTTCACCCAATAATATTAATCGGGTAGGTGAATTTACGTATGTATTATATCCCATTCATTACTTCATGAGGTATGTAGGGTATTTTATCTTTCTTCCGTGACTGTTCGCCACGTTATTATAATCCTTGTATTTTAATCTCCATGTTGCGTATCAGATACTGGCGATTGACTATAAAAGACGTTCTGGATTCTACCTATCCACAAGATAAAGCAAATCACTGGGATATCAAATGTATGCAAGGCGAGTACCAGCATTTTGGGATATTTTGGTTCAGATACGGCACTCCGGTCGACAAGGAACCAGCACACGGGATTAGTTTTTACTATAATGATGTGCCACAAATAACTATTCAGAATCTGATCGAATTCTTGCAATCAAAATACGGTGGCACTGTATTGTACAGACAAAGCCGGGTTTTTCTACAAGGTTCAAGTGAGTTTTCAGATCCAAAAGGAATTGGCCAACTAGCGAATGAAATTAGTGTGAAATTTAATGGACCAGTAGAGCTCACGATAGAATTTGAAAAAGTAACAACGGAAGAACAAGAAAAAAACCTATTCAACCTTCCAGCCAATAAGGCATTACCAATAGTAGGTCCGGATTAATTAACTGATTAGTTGACCAATTGATTTATTGAATAGGCAATTTTATGACAATTAATTTATGTGAGTGCTCGTTTTGGCAATTACGAGCATCTAGAGTTAAATTATATCAATCTATTGTCATAACTTCAAAATTTTTTAATATATTGACGACTTATAGCAATAATTACTTTAGAATTTAACACGCTTAATTTTAAATGAAAATCTCGCGAAACATTTAGCCGTGATTTGGCTTTTTTTGAATAGACAATAATAACAGGAACAATATTCCTTTTCAGTTAATTTACCTTACATTGTTGGCGTGTTGACAAAATAATCTGGTAGCATTGATCTTATTTTTTCCTTAAGGTTTGCAATGCTTACTGGCTTACTAATGAAATCAATAACTTCTACGGACGGGATTACTTTGATGAACTCCTCTTTGTTTATTTCAAATGCAGTAATAAAGGCAATCCTCACTGAGGGATCAGCTTCCTTGATGTGGCGATACAATTCGAATCCATTCATATTGGGCATACGAATATCCGTGATTACTAAATCGTAATAATTTGGTGGATGAGTTTCAAAATTACTTATTGCATCCTCTGCCTTTGAGAAAGCCTCCACTTCAAATTCTTTGTCCGATTCCAATCCTCTCTTTATGACTGATAGAATATCTGCCTCATCATCTACAATCATTATTCGCGGCTTGGAATTTCGGTTCTTTCGTTCTGCCATTGAATAGTGTGTTATATAATATCTATATATATTAAGTGAATACACAATCAAAAATAGTACACTTAACTCTTAATGATCACAGAGTTTGTACAGAAAGATTCAAACTATCCAAAACGGATAATCAGTCATCGTCAATCTGGCTCAATAATTGGGCATAACTGAGAGGCATCATAAGCTAACTAGAAACTCTCAGTCATACTGCTTCTCATGTCATTGATGATAACTGGTAAGATTAACCACCAGATTGTTAAGTCTGTGGGCCAAGCAGTTGCCTTCTAGC
>JALZOS010000360.1 GCA_030913755.1 Thermoproteota archaeon
ACTACAATTATTCCCATTCTACATAATACTTTCCTTTAGCGACCTCATTTAAATTAAAGTATTCCAATTCTTGCCTCTAGTTGGTTATGTACGGTTCATATATATTGATTGTGGGCTTCATCCAAGTCATCTTCAGGGGTAGCATAAATAGCCCCTCTTAGCCAAACTCTTAATGTTCCTGTTAGTTGGTAATTGTAATTCCCTGAAATAGGAATGCGTTAGGGACCTTGTGTCGATCTATTATTTCAGATCCCGGTAACGCAGAATCATATTGTTGTTGTGGTATTGATAGTGGAAATGGTTTTCCCCATTTATTAAAGCGCTCGTTATTTAATACGTCAATTGACACCTCACTTGTAACTTTGGTATTAGCTCTATCTGCACCAGGTATTCTGAATTAAGGGAAAAAGACAGAAAAAAGGTATTGTTGGTAGTAACTCCTTCTGACTACCTCTTCATCCATAGTGTATCATATTCGTAGATGAGGTACATTGTTTTGTTCTATTGATCATTCCGCACTGAGGTTATCTTCTGATAATATGAAGATCTCTTCTACATCATTCAGATTCTGGGCTTCGTTTACACAGACAAGTTCATTTAAGTTCTCATTGTCGTGACTGTGGTCTTTGTTCGTATTTTCTATCTCACAATAATTCTTCGCCTTTATTTTCTGAGCCTTGTGTTTATCATTGCAGTTATTGTCTCCGTTATCTTCACAGTGCTTTTTGTCTGCAAAAACTCGCTGTTAGTGTTGTCAACATTCCTCCTGACAGTACTACAAAAATTAACATATTCTTTGTGTTCAAGGTATTTTTCAACCTTTGGTACTAAACAAAGTATAATTAGAGTGCTAAACAGCCATTGCTAAGAAACAAATAGATTCTTCCATACAAAGTTAAATCTGAATGTACGACTAGAATATTATGCAAGGTAATGATGATAATTAACTTGCTATAAGAAATGGATTAAACAAGCCTAAATAGCAAAGGACAAGTAAAAATTGATGCCAGGAATGGTGTGTTCATAATTCATCGGTCTAGGGTAAGAATAGCTGCCCTGGACTGATATAATGAGTTACATATAGTATGAAATTCAAAATTGAAGATCATGAAAAAGGAGACAGTCTACATTACGCATAGCTGTCAACAAATTTGACACAGGCTTACCGATTTCAGTTCTGTCCGCGAACCCATCTTTCTTTTGCTTTCGTTTTAAAGGGCCGAGATATTATTAGCGATATCACCCTTTGTATCAGAACAAAGGACGACAATTTAGATAGTCTCATCGACATTTTAGATGAGCTGATTTTGGCATTGCTCTAGATTTTGATAATATCCTGTTAGTCGGCGTACAAAGCTCCTGACTTGGCAATATATTACGCCGAGTGGCAGATATTCCAGAACCATACTTGCTGAATAATAATAAATTGATTTGATTCGCCACATGTAAGATTAGTTTCTAAAGATGTTGAATTACATCTTCACAGTTGTTTGCGTTTGTGTCTCCCTGAGCAGGATTAAATCCTACGACTATATCAAATCCTCCGCCACAGTCAAAGTAGTTAGCACCAGCACCACCTTGTAGGACATCATCTCCATCTCCTCCATACATTTCATTGTTACCGTCTCCACCCACTAGAAAGTCATCGTCAAATCCACCAAATACAATATCATCACCTGAATCGCCATATAGCTGGTCAAGACCTGGACCTCCTTGCATATTATCGTCTCCAGAATTGCCATATACCTTGTCCTCATCAAATCCTGCCTGTAGAACATCATTATCTGGACCTCCTCTTAGCAAGTCATCGCCTGCTAGACCAATAATTATATCAGGAGCTTTACTCCCATCTACGTGATCGTTAAGTTCAGTCCCAACACACAAATGTACTCCTTCTGATCTTTGCCACACAGTTGGACATCTGTTACCTATTGCAAACACATTTGCTAGAGGAATCATTCCAACAACAAGAACTGTAAATAATATAAAAGTAGTTGCTGCACAATTAAGGCTTCGCATATATCGAATTAATGGGGATGATTAGGATAATAAGAAGTGCGGAACTAGAATCCGATTCGTGTGCTATAACAAACAGAGATGAAGCGCTTAGAATAGATTGTTAACATTACTAGTACGGTAAGAAATTACATCTTCTTATTATACTAAACTAACTCTTTTTGTGCTTATTTGCAGGACTGCCGGTAGGTGATCCCCCTATCGAGCGCTCACTCGCGATTAGTGCAAATACATCCGCCTTCACTGGAGGAGTTGCTCCTACAATATGTAATTTACCTCCCGGCTTTAGCGTATTTAAATACGCATCCCAATCGAGATCCGCATTCGCAGTTACTAGTACTAACTCGAAACTATTTGTGGCAGATTTTAAAGCAGCAGGATCCCGAGAATTCAAGAAATTATGGGCCCCTAACTTTTTTGCATCTTTCTCTTTTTCAGAATTGGCAGAAAAAGCAGTTATTTCGCAGCCCCACGAATTAAGGAATTGAAGAGCCATGTGTCCTAAGCCACCGATACCAACGACAGCTACATGATCTGTCCCTTTGATATTATTTTGGATGATTGGATTGAAAACCGTAATCCCACCACAAAATAAAGGGCCGGCAGCCTTTGTATCCATTTTTGGAGGCAATGGAAAAGCAAATATTGCCTGGCAGCGCACTTTATCCGCATAACCTCCATGTCTCCCAACGATGACG
>JALZOS010000204.1 GCA_030913755.1 Thermoproteota archaeon
GTTAAACGTTATAAATTAGACAATTCAATAAACTCTAAATAGGAATTGATTATGTCTGCAGTCGCATGAACTATCGTTTTATTTAAGTCATTAATATAATACGTTACTCCTATAAATAACAATGATCAAGGCATTGAAAGGAATTTGGAATATATTTGTTCATACTGGAAAGCCGATGATAACAGATCTGTTGAGATGGTATCTTCCGTCTTATTGCCCGACAGAAGATAATTTCTAAATAGCTTATAGCTCTCTGTCTCATATTTCAATGAATTTACTAATGCATTATGAACGTATTCATAATCTTGGGGATAAGTCATATTTTGAACACTATCGAGAAGGTTTTCAAATCTTGGGATAAATGCATCTGTAACAGAAATTAAAGTAGAATTGTCATATTGATTCGCTCTCCATTTGCCAATTTCGTCCTGATACGATTTGGTGAGGTTCTGTGATTGATTCACAATGAGATTCAAAGATGCACGAAAGTATTGCATGTCAATTTGAAGTCCACTTGCGGATTCATTGGTTGCTTGGCCAGCGGAATTAGGAAAATAACCAAGCATGGAAATTCCTGTAATCGAAATTATTGTTATGATAAGAACTGCAACTAAGTCGATTTGAAGCCTTTGTTTCGACATTTGTTAATTAAACTCGTTGTATATTAGGGATTGGATTTCAGTTCTAATTATCATTTTAAAGATTTCATATCAAATGGATGCAGTAAGGAATTCAGCATGTATAGCATCCTTTTAGTGTACCTATCCTTTGATGGAACCATAATTAATTCTCGTTGATAAAATGCAATCAAGTGCTCAATCAGGCAATCAGTACCCTGTCTGTCTTCTCCTGGTGATAGATGAGTAAGGATCATTGCATACCAGTACTGTACCACTGCATCTTCTCCGTACTTTGATTCTAGATCTATTAAGTATGAAAAATTAGAATGACATCTTCTGCATAAGCCATCATGAGCATCTGCATATCTTTTTTCAACTAGATGACCACACTTTGCTTTCATCATAATATTGATAAATAGTATCGTAAAAAAGGCATATTAATGCTCTGATCATGCCTGAATACTGTGATATCATCAACCTTTATTCCGTCAGACTAAGAACTCAGATTGGCTACCGCAAAAGTGACAATCTTTTCTTACGACGCGATAGATGAGTACATTGCCGACCTCGTAGGACCGGACATCGAGATCTTCATACGAGGTAGAAATTCAGCATAATTTTAGTCGCGTGCCGTACTCATAAAGGATCCAAAAACACCACGAGTCCCTCGAAATGATGCCTTAAATTCAAAACTAGCTTGTTTTAAGATCAGTCACGTTGTAAATTAATTTCTTGCTTTCATTAACACATTTGAAATGTGAAATCTGTTGTACCAAAAAAGAGCGCCTGCCATAATAATAAAATCTGTAACATAGAAAAGATCCCAGAACCAAAGATTATGGGAATTGTGGTTTACAAAATCGTGTACGTATCCGTCATCTGCGATAGCGTTAACTAATAAGGATAATGAAGAGAGAAACCATGGGATCGACTGCTGATAGTCTTTCCTTAAGTTTACAAGTATTGATGCAGATGGGATTATTAGTGATAAATCTAAAATAGGATAAGTAATAGTTAGGACAAAGGCTGCCAAGTCTTCCTCTGTAAGAAAAAATGATGAAGTTAAATTAATTATGTCGTAAACAATGAGTAACAAAGTAGCGCCGGATGCTATAATAATAATTCCAAGGTTGATTTTTTTCTTGAAGGATTTGAGTGTTATAACCAGATGTAGGGCGAGAAAGACATAGCCGGCAATCCAGAACAAGTCTGCAAAAGATATTAATTTTCCCTCCTCTATCCCTAAGGCATAATAATAGTATGTGAGGGTTAAATCAGCTGACAACCAACTAATGAGGCCAATAGTAAGAAATAGGTAGGATTTTCCGTGAGATCCATGAAGTCCATGTCGATATACAGCAACTAAACCTAAACCCGAAGCAACGGCTCCAGTTATGTTTAAAGTCCATAGAATAGTAGAATATCTATACGCCGAATCTGAAAAAACTATTGCAGAATTAGCAATCACAACTGAAGCAACCATAAACAAAGTCGTACACTTTAGTGTTGTTCTGTGGTCTATCTGCTCGCCGATTGACAGATGATTTTGGACACACTTGGTTGCATAAAGATTTTTCTGATACTACAGCAGGCTATAGCAATTGAAAAAAAAGATGCTCCAGAATCATCCAGATTCATGTTTGGTGGTAGATTTGTATTGCCCTTTGACTTTTCTCTGGCGGCAACTTTCCACGCAAAGGCTTTTGGACATTGGGAGAAGCGTGCGCGGTATCATTTGAACTTATACTCAGGAAAGCACTTAGTGATCCATACCTCTACTAGCAAGCGCAAAATTTTTGATGTAGTGGCCTTGGCGATGTAGCCTCGCGATTGATAATCTCTAGCTATCCTGTGCAGGAGATTATATTCCTCCTCTGTAATCTTGGTTCATATCACTCTAGTAACTTTCGCATCTTTAATTGAATTCATTTAATGATAAAATATGTGGTATAAACAATAAAAATGTAGACCTTTGCTAGACGAAGGTCTACCCACTAAGAACAATGGTCTACCCACTAAGAACAATGATAGGGTACATCTAACCTGCGATACATGGTATTACCAACAGGTATGAATAAGGATAAAAATATATTGAAGATCTTTAGAGCCTTTTTCCCCGTCTTTAAGAGTTTAAATTCGCCTTTTCACGCGATTCTTGTCGCTTTCTTCTGACGATACTTTCTTTTCCTCATTTTTGTCAGAATTTTCCCAGTCTTTTTGTGCTTGATTTTCGCCCTTATTTTGTGATTCTACCTTATCATTATGATTGTGGCTAGCATCGCAACCAGTGCTAGCGTCGCAGGTTTTATCGATATTTTCGTGATTCTTAACTTGCGATTGTGCGCTTGTAGCGAGGCTACTTTCAGATTCCTCTTGCACTGGCCTTAGCAGGCGTTTGATTGTCACAAGTGTGGTATCGCGTTTGTAGGTGTGAGTTCTGCTGGAGTCTTTCTCGTCTATTATGTTTCTCGGAGTGGTAAGACTCTCAATCGTGACTTCTATTCTGGTGCCGTCTAAAAGACTTGTCCGGATCTCATTGATTCTTCTTGAAAGTTGGATTGGTATTTTGGGGCAACTCATTTTCAACAGCCTCCGCATTCTGCTTTCCAATATTGTCATAATAGGCCTCAAGAAATTGCCTTTCCTTGTAACCAAGAATTCTTGCAACAGCTTCTCCCCACTTTGCAAAGTCATCAAGTCTCGGTAAGTGTATAAGCTTGATATCGTCTATGACGCTCAAGGCCTTTACCACCGTATCGAATATCAAACCAAGAACTACTGGCTTCAGTGTTTCAAATTCTTCCAGGATTCGGTTACAGTCTTATTCTTGTCTTTTG
The DNA here is from genome assembly GCA_030913755.1 of Thermoproteota archaeon. Lineage (GTDB taxonomy): Archaea > Thermoproteota > Nitrososphaeria > Nitrososphaerales > Nitrososphaeraceae > TA-21. The sequence goes on from JALZOS010000204.1 coordinate 3,458, forward strand.
GGATTGTTTCAAGTTTGCCCGTTATACTTCTCGACGCAACATCTGCAATTAATGGATTCAAACATGAATAGTTTATTTACCCTAAGGATTATCTACAGGCATGTTTGCTTGTAAAATAAATAATCTATTAATTGTGGGCGCAATACTAGTTCTTGGTGGTTTTATTTGTACCAATAATTCGTTTTCCGCATCTGCGCAGACCTCTATGGAAATCATGTCTGCTAATGCGTCGAGTAACGATACTTATATTTCACAGAAAACAGAGATGTCTGTTCCAGCATCTCCAATGGTTACTCCGGCAGGTAAACTCCCACATCAGACTATATTCGCTCTTCCCCTTAGAGATGATGGTAAAATATGGACAGGCGTTGTTACATTTACCGCAAGTAAACCTATTGAAATAGAGGTGCTTCATAATTATAATCCCAATATTCTGCCAGATGCACAACATGGCGAACCCTATCATGCCACCCTTCCTACTAATCAGACGATCGCACTTTCTACAATGACCATGTTTACGGACAC